>JBMNSG010000001.1:0-82881 GCA_050945075.1 Eubacteriaceae bacterium
CGGATATCCGAGGTGGTGATCATCAGAACCGGAATGCCGGCTTTGCGGAAAATCCGGAAAAACTGACGGGCGACACCTGACTGGTTTTTCATGCCCGATCCTACAACCGAGAGCTTGACAATATCCTGGTTAATTCTCGCGCTTTTATAGGGAAAATCCTCACGATAGACTTCCAGTGCCTTCTGAAGATCGTAAAGTTCTTCTTCGGGTGCTGAAAAGGAGAGATTAATCGTACCCTCGCGTTCCGGTGTCTGGGAAATCATATCGATGTTGATGCTCTGAGCGGCTACTGCAGAAAACAGCCGTGCTGTGGTCTGGGTGGTGTAGGGAACCTGGCTCAGGGTGATGATCATTTCGTCGTCATCCACAGCCAGTCCGGTAACCGGCCGTTCTGATTCAGGCATGTCTTTCTTGATCGCAGTGCCGGGAAGCTCTTCCATTGAGGAAGCGACCCGGATTTCGATTCCGTACTTGCTGCCCAGTTCAATGGCACGCGTGTGCATCACGCCGGCACCGAGTGAGGACATTTCGAGCATTTCATCACAGCTGACTGTGTTGAGTTTCTTTGCTTCCGGGTAGCGTCTGGGGTCAATTCCGTAAATTCCGTCTACATCTGTATAGATTTCACAGGGACAGCCCAGTGCTGCTGCCAGTGCCACTGCACTGGTATCGGAGCCGCCGCGTCCGAGCGTGGTGATGTCGTTGTTTTCATTGACCCCCTGGAAACCGGCTACGATAACAACCTTGCCTTCTTCCAGTGCTGCACGGATGCGTTTGGTGTTGATGCCCAGAATTCTGGACTTGCCGTGCCGGCCTATGGTTTTCATGCCGATCTGCGAACCGGTAAACGAGATCGCGTCACAGCCCTTGCTCTGAAGCGCCATGGACAGCATGGAAATTGAAACCTGTTCTCCTGTAGCCAGCAGCATGTCCAGTTCTCTGACAGTCGGATTTTCCGTAATGCTGTGGGCCATGCTCATCAGTTCGTCGGTCGATTTACCCATGGCCGAAACCACAACAACCAGATCATTGCCGGCCTGTTTGCGGCGAATGATCCGGTCTGCTACGTTTTTGATGCGTTCCACATCGCCGACGGAAGTTCCGCCGTATTTCTGTACAACTACTGACATGAAACGTTATCCTCTCAGATCGTCGAGAAGTTCTGTTTTCCCTTCGGTCTTTTCGTCTTTCTGTTTTACGACTTTTGCAGGAGAACCGGCAGCAACAGCACCTTCCGGAATATCCTGTGTGACCACCGAGCCTGCTGCCACAACTGCATTTTTACCGACTCTGACGCCTTCAAGCACCACAGCGTTGGCGCCGATTACCACACCGTCTTCAATGATAACAGGGGTGGCAGAGGGCGGTTCCAGTACGCCCGCCAGAACGGTGCCTGCACCGATATGGCAGTTTTTACCTACTGTAGCACGGGCACCGAGCACTGCATTCATGTCGATCATCGTGCCTTCGCCGATATCGGAGCCGATGTTGATGACAGCGCCCATCATGATCACTGCATTTTTGCCGATGGATACGCCTTCACGGATCAGTGCACCCGGTTCGATGCGGGCTTCTGCTGCCGTGAGATCCATCATCGGGATTGCCGAGTTGCGGCGGTCATTTTCGATACGGACTGAAGTGATTTTATCCTTCTTGTCATCGAGCAGCTTTTTGATTTCATCCGCTTCGCCGATGACGATGCAGGCTTCGGGATTTCCGTAAAATTCATAACCCTTCAGATCCGCGTTGACCAGGCGGCCGCGGATATAAGCCTTGACCGGTGTCGATTTTTCGACTTCTTTGATATATTTTGCGATCTGGTAAGGATCAGTCAGATCGTATTTTGCTTTCAGTTCTTCGTTCATTTAACTCCTGTTCTGCCCGGGTGTTATGCCTGGGCGTTCAGCAGGTCCTGCATGTCATACAGACCAGGCTGCTGTTCAAGCAGATATTTTGCCGCTTTCAGAGCACCGTTGGCAAATATCTTTCTGGACAGTGCGGTATGCTTGAATTCGATCAGTTCGTCTTCACCGGCAAACAAAACGGTATGTTCTCCGGGAATGGTTCCGCCGCGAACAGCCGTTATACCGATTTCGTTTTCCTGTCTGGGCACATTCCGTCCTTCGCGCGCACAGTTGTAGACCTTCTTTTCAGAAAGGCTGTCATTGACAGCATCGGCCAGCAGCAGTGCGGTACCGCTGGGGGCATCTTTTTTTCTGTTATGATGGCGTTCCATGATTTCAATATCGAAATCTTCCTCGAGCGCCGGGGCGACTGCCTGGAGAGCCCGGATCAGGATATTGATCCCCAGAGACATATTGGCGGATTTAAAAACCGGAATCTCGGTAATGCCCTGCGCGATGGTCCGGTCATCCTCTTCAGTCAGGCCGGTCGTCGCGATCACAATCGGGGTTGCGGTTTTTTCCGCATAGTCGAAAACCTTCGGGAAGGCCGAAAAATGAGAGAAGTCAATGATGACATCTGCCGGCTGCGCGATCTGGTCCGGATTTTCGTAAACCGGAAACGGGAGGGCAGAGCTGTCCTCCCGGTCAATCCCGGCTACCACTTCATAATCCGGATCTGCTGCGACTGTTTCGGCAACAATCTGCCCCATGACGCCCAGTGCTCCGGAAATAATGACTTTTTTCATGATTCCAGAATCCCGTAATCCTTCATGGCCTGTTCGAGCAGAGCCGCTTTGTCTTCACTCATTTCGATAAGCGGAAGACGCATTTCACCGGTATCCATGCCCATCAGTTCCATGGCCTTCTTGACCGGAATCGGGTTGGTTTCGTAAAACAGCGGTCCGTTCAGCGAGTTCTGATGCAGCTGCAGGCGGCGGGCCTTTTCATAGTCGCCGTCCAGAGCGGCCTGAGCCATTTCGTGAACATCCTGCGGAATGATATTGGCAGAGACGGAGATAACGCCCTTGCCGCCAAGTGCCATGATCGGCAGCGCCTGGTCGTCATTGCCGCTGTAGACATCAATGTTATCGCCGGCAAGTCGGATGATTTCCGCGACCTGGGAAATATTGCCGCTGGCTTCCTTGATTCCCTGTACATTCGGGATCTTCGAAAGCTCGACAATGGTGTCAACCGTGATGTTGGCACCGGTGCGGCTCGGTACATTGTAGACGATAACCGGAATGTCAATTGATTCGGCAATGGCCTTCACGTGGGCAATAATGCCCTTCTGGGTTGACTTGTTATAGTAAGGATTGATAATCAGGACCGCATCTGCTCCGTGCTTTTCCGCATACTGGGAAAGCATGATCGAATACGCAGTATCATTGGAACCGGTGCCCGCAATAAAGGGGAGACGTCCGTCGATATACATGCCGGCGGTACGCAGCAGTTCCAGATGTTCGCTGTCCGTTAGGGTCGAGGTTTCACCGGTTGTTCCGGCGATCAGCAGTGCGTCTGTTCCGTTTTCAATATGAAAATCAATCAGCTCGCGGAATTTGTCCCAGTCCACATGACCATTGCGGAACGGGGTAACCATCGCAACACAGCTGCCTTCAAAAATAGGTGTACTCATATCAGCCTCCATTGACTGGAATGCTCTGTTGGAGAGCGGTTGTCAGATAATTCCCTGATCGATCAGCGAGAAAGCAATCTGAACAGCGTTGGCAGCGGCGCCCTTGCGGATATTATCTGCCACACACCAGAGGTTCAGGGCGTTTTCTGCGGAGTCGTCACGGCGGATTCTTCCGACATAAACTTCATTGGTTCCTTCGGCATCTCTTGCCAGCGGATATACATTATGCTGGGGATCGTCTTTGAGGACACAGCCCGGTGTATTCTTAAACAGATTCTTGACGTCTTCAATTTCAAACGGCTTTTTCGTTTCCACGTTAATGGCTTCCGAGTGACCGTAATAAACCGGCACGCGAACCGTCGTGGCTGTAACGCCGATGGTATCGTCATGCAGGATCTTTCTGGTTTCGTTAACCATTTTCATTTCTTCCTTGGTATAGCCCGAGTCCAGGAAGTCATCGATATGCGGCAGGCAGTTATAGGCAATCTGATGCGGATAGAATTCATTTTCTCCGCCCTGTACGCCTTCTTCGAGATCCTTGTAGCCCTTGACGCCTGAACCCGAGACTGCCTGGTAGGTCGAATAGATGACACGGCCGATTCCGTACTTGTCATAAATAGGCTTGAGTGCAGCAACTGCCTGAATCGTTGAACAGTTCGGATTGGCGATGATGTTCTTATGATCCTTCAGATCTTCCGGATTGACTTCCGGGACCACCAGCGGCACTTCCTTGTCCATTCTCCATGCGGAGCTGTTGTCAATTACGATAACGCCGTGTTCTGCTGCAATGGGAGCGAATTTTTTGCTTGTTCCTGCGCCTGCGGAGAACAGGGCAATATCGATATCCTTATCGAACGAATGCTCTGTCAGTTCTTCCACTGTATAGTCTTTTCCATTAAACTGAACGGTTTTTCCTGCCGAACGCGCAGACGCCATCGGGTACAGATTGTTTACAGGGAACTTCAGTTCTTCCAGAACCTGGAGCATTTTCTGGCCGACCATTCCGGTCGCGCCGACGACAGCAACATTATAGCTTTTCATTTTTCCTCCTGTCCGTGCCGGGGCACGGGGTTGATTCGAGTCTGGTTTTTCAATAAAAAAAACCGGCAGGCGCCGGTAAATCTTTTACCGATAGCCCTCCGCCCCATGGGGGCGACAGTACTGACGCTGTTTGCGGCAGTCCCAGCATTCCGCCGGTACACTGCGGAGCTGCTTCGGCGTCTGTTCCTTTCCGCTGCCTTCATTCCCGCGTACCCGGGTCAGGCAGAGTACTGATAAGAGACGCGCCTCTATCTCGTAATTTTATTATATACATAGCAGGGAACCGGTTCAAGCAGATTTATAAACTGCAATCGCTGTCTTCAAGTCAAATTCATGTGAATTTTCACATATTGGGCAAAAAACCGTGAAACAGGAAAACAGTTGTTTTATTATATTTTATATAAGGTACATATTAATAAATGCTTAAGAATTCCGGAAGAGGAATCACAATGGAATCATAATGATATGCAATTGTACACCGATGTTTCCTTTAACTTTCCATAAAATATTACCCTTGTAGTGGAGTATTTTTAACGTATAATTAATGTGTATTCATTTTTGGAGCCATGGAGAAACGTTAAGTGAACGTGAACAGAAGAGACAGAGCAGTTTTCTGCAATTTTTTTGCAGGTGCTTAAACCCTGTATTAAACGTTATCTTTTTCAGAGAAAACCGGTCGGTTTTCTTCAGTAAACGTTCCTGCATTTGTCCAGGCAACTATTTATATTCATAATATGAAGGGGGAAAATCTATGAGAGACAAGATTTTCGCAGTGCTTCAGAAAATCGGCCGTTCGTTCATGCTGCCGATTGCCATCCTTCCTATTGCCGGTCTTTTCCTTGGAATCGGGGGCTCGTTTACCAATGCAACGATGCTTTCCGCTTACGGACTGACTGAAGTAATGGGTGAAGGCACCTGGGCATACAATTTTCTGTCGATCCTGAATGCATCAGGGTCAGTCGTATTTTCAAATCTTCCGTTACTGTTTGCAGTAGCTGTCGCCATCGGGATGTCCGATCGTGAAAAGGCTACCGGCGCTCTGGCAGCGGTTCTGGGCTTCCTGATCATGAATGCTGTTATCGAACAGCTTATCGCGATCACAGGAACCTACGATCCGACCACACTGGCTGTCGCCAATGATGCCAGACTTCTGGAAGCGACCAAGAACGGTACTACCTACACACCGATACTCGAATCTTCGGTACGAATGCTGCCGTCAGGTGCTATGACCACACTGCTGGGCTTTAACACACTGGCTACCGGTGTATTCGGCGGGATCATTGTCGGTTGCGTTGCCGCCCACTGTAATAATAAATTCCATGACCAGCAGCTGCCGGCCGTCGTATCCTTCTTTGCAGGGACACGTTTCGTACCGATTATGACAGCTCTTGAATCCATTCTCCTCGGATTCATCATGTTCTGGCTGTGGCCGTATGTGCAGATCGGCATGAATGCCCTCGGCAATCTGGTTATTTCCTCCGGTTATATCGGAACATTCGTCTATGGTTATATCGAACGTGCACTGATCCCGTTCGGCCTGCATCATGTTTTCTATCTCCCGTTCTGGCAGACTGCTGTCGGCGGCGAAATGGTTATCCAGGGCAAGACGATTTACGGCGCACAGAATATCTTCTTTGCACAGCTGGCGGATCCGAGCTGCACGCAGTTCAGCGTAGACGCTACCCGTTTCCTGTCAGGGAAGTTCCCGTTCATGATCTTCGGTCTTCCGGGCGCAGCACTGGCTATGTACCAGACCGCTTATCCGGAAAAGAAGGAAGTCGCCGGCGGCCTGCTGTTATCAGCAGCTCTGACAGCTATGCTGACAGGGATCACCGAACCGATCGAATTCACATTTATCTTTGTAGCTCCTGGTCTCTACTACGGCGTTCACTGCGTACTCGCAGGTCTGTCGTTCATGCTTATGCATATTCTTAATGTCGGTGTCGGGATGACCTTCTCCGGCGGTCTCATTGACCTTACCCTGTTCGGTATTATGCAGGGGAATGACAAGACTCACTGGATCTGGGTCGTTGTCGTCGGTGTTGTTTACTTCTTCATTTACTGGATTCTCTTCAAATGGATCATTGTTAAATGGGATCTGCAGACACCTGGCCGTGAAAAAGAAGGACAGGAAACCAAGCTTTACACCAAGGCAGATTACAAGGCCAAGAAGGCCGGTGAAAAAGGCGAAATCGACATGCGTTCGGCTGCCATCACCAAGGGCCTCGGCGGCAAACACAATATCGATGGTGATGTTGACTGCTGTATCACCCGTCTGCGTCTGAATGTCATTGACCCGGAAAAGGTCGATGAAGCTCTGCTCAAACAGACTGGTGCAGTAGGCGTTGTCTCCAAGGGCAAGGGTCTCCAGGTTATTTACGGACCGACCGTTCCGAACATCAAGAATGCTCTGGAACTCTTCCTTGAAACACCAGAATCTGAAAAGGTTGATGAACTGCTGGCAGGCGGCAATATTGCAGCCAGTCAGGAAGTCAAAGAAGCTGCGGAAGCGGCTGTCGGTACTGAATATTTCCAGGCACCGATTGCAGGCCGTCTGGCAGGCATCGAAGAAACTCCGGATGATGCCTTCAGTCAGAAGATGCTCGGCGACGGGATTGTTATCTTCCCGACCGGCAACAAGGTCTATGCACCGTGCTCAGGTTCCATCGAAGTACTCTTCCCGACCAACCATGCTATTGGCATGAAGTCCGACGAAGGTACAGAACTACTGATCCACATCGGTGTTGACACAGTCAACCTCGAAGGCAAGGGCTTTACACCGAAGGTTAAACAGGGCGACACCGTCAAACAGGGCGATCTGCTGCTCGAACTGGACCTTCCGTTCATTGAAGCCAATGCTCCGTCCTCTGCAGTTCCGATGATCTTCACTGCCCTCCCGGACAGCAAGAAAGTCGTAATCCTGAAGAAGGGCGACGTAACGACTGACGAAGACGTTGTGGAAGTTACAGACAAATAATCCGGTTTTTATCAGCGGTTTCTGATAATCTATAAGGAAGGCGAAAGCCTTCCTTATTTTTGTGTATTGAATATTTACGGGAGTATTATGACAGAAAATTATTATGAGAGCCTGCCCGCTCAAATCAGAACATATTATGATGAAGCCGTACGCATCAGGCGTGAGCTGCACCAGATTCCGGAGTCTGGTTTTCAGGAAAAAGAAACCCAGCAGTATATTCTTTCTTACCTGCGTGAGCTCGGATATGAACCGCAGCCCCTGGTGGATACCGGTGTCAGCCTTTTTATTCCGGGCAATGACGGCGGAGAAAGACCTGCCCGCGCAATCCGCGGGGATATGGACGGACTGGGTGTCTGTGAGCCGCAGCGAAACGAATGGACCTCCGCGCATGAAGGAATGATGCACGCCTGTGGCCATGACGGCCATATGACTATGGTGCTTCTGACCATACGTTATATTAAAGAGCATCCTGAATATATACACGGCCCCTCACTGTTCATCTTTCAGCCGGCGGAAGAAGGCCCCGGCGGAGCAGAACCGGTTTCGCAGAGCGGTATTTTTGATCAATACGGGATACAATCCATTTATGCCTATCATCTGTTTCCGTTCCTCGACGAAGGCGTGATCAGCACCACGCCGGGACCGATGATGGCTATGACTTCGGAGTTTTACATCACCATTCACGGGAAAAGCAGTCATGCCGGAGATCCTGAAAAGGGGATTGATGCCATTATGGCCGGTGTTTCCTTTGTACAGGCGATCCAGACGGTTCTGACCCGGAATATCGCCAGAGACGAGACGACTCTGATTAATGTGGGAACTTTTAACGGCGGAGAACGGATGAACATCGTTCCCGGGGAAGTGAAAATTTCCGGGACCATGCGTTCCTATAAAACAGACGTCCAGGAGATCATGCGCAGCCGTATGCGTGAAATTCTCAAGGGGACCGATATCAGCTTCGGTACAGAGAGCGATCTGAATATTGTCGACATGTACCCGCCGGTTACCAACGACGAAAGTCTGTTCGACGCAGTGTGGCCGCTGATCACCGGTCCGAAAAAGAAGTTCAGGAAAGTGATGCTGGCCGAAGATTTTGCCATGTATCAGAATCATCTGCCGGGACTTTTCATCGGTCTGGGCTGCAGGAACGAGGAAAAGGGATTTATCGAAAATCTGCATACGCCCGGATTTGATTTCGATGAAAAAGTGCTGCTCCGGGGTGTGGATCTGTATCTGAAAATTCTGGGATCATGAGTCATTAAACAATGATAACGGCATAAACAGGGGGAGAACTATGTATGAAGAATTCGCCGCAATTTATGACAGCCTGATGGCAGAGGTCGACTACGACGAGTGGGCCGACTATCTGTACAGACAGCTGCTCAACGGCAAACGGGAAACCAGGAAGATTCTGGAATTTGGCTGCGGAACCGGAAGTATTACGACCAGACTGGCAGAAAAAGGCTTTGAAATGACCGCAGTGGACCTGTCGGAAGAAATGCTGACGGTAGCAGATGAAAAGGCAGCGCAGCAGAATCTGCCCATCCGCTTCTATCTGGGAGACATGGCCAGCTTCACGATCGGAGACCGCTTTGACGCCGTCCTGGCGGCTTGTGACAGTGTGAACTACCTTGGAAGCCTTGAAGAGGTCCAAAGCTTCGCAGAAGGCGCTTTTGAGGCGCTGGAGCCGGGCGGAATGCTGCTGTTCGACATGAATACGTCAGAAAAGTACAAAAATACCATTGCGGACAAGACATTTGTTTACGATCTGGACGATGTTTACTGTGTATGGGAAAGCGATCCGGTTTTTGCAAAAAACAAAATGAATTACAATCTGACTTTTTTTATACCGGATGAAGACGGACGCTATATCCGTGCGGACGAACAGCAGACCCAGTATATTTACAACGTCGAAAATATCTATCAGATTCTCAGGGATGCCGGATACAAAGATATTAAATTACTGACATTCGGAACGTTTGAAACCGGAAGCAACGAATCCGAACGCGTTCAGTTTGTTGCAGTCAAACCGTAAACGCGGTTTTAAGGGTTTTTCGGGACGATTGAAATTTAATAATAATTTGTTGTTGACATCGTCCCGATACTCCCGTATAATAAATTTCGTGCTCAAGAAACAGCACAAACAATGCGGCCTGGTAGTTCAGTTGGTTAGAATGCCAGCCTGTCACGCTGGAGGTCAGGAGTTCGAATCTCCTTCAGGTCGCCATTGCCCAGATAGCTCAGTCGGTAGAGCAGAGGACTGAAAATCCTCGTGTCGGTGGTTCGATTCCGCCTCTGGGCACCATTCGGTGCGGAAGTGGCTCAGTGGTAGAGCATCGCCTTGCCAAGGCGAGGGTCGCGAGTTCAAATCTCGTCTTCCGCTCCATTTTTTTAGGGTGACATAGCCAAGCGGTAAGGCGTAGGTCTGCAACACCTTGATTCGCCGGTTCAAATCCGGCTGTCACCTCCATTTTGAAATTCCGGGACCGGACAAAACCGGTCTCTTTCTATGAAACGGCAGCGTAAGCTGCGCCCAGATAGCTCAGTCGGTAGAGCAGAGGACTGAAAATCCTCGTGTCGGTGGTTCGATTCCGCCTCTGGGCACCATTTGCGGAAGTGGCTCAGTGGTAGAGCATCGCCTTGCCAAGGCGAGGGTCGCGAGTTCAAATCTCGTCTTCCGCTCCATATTGATTATTCGGATCTACAGGAAACTGGAGGTCTTTTTTTTATGCCCTGAGATCAGAATCTTAAAGCAGATACCGGTTTCAGACAGGTTTCAGTTACCTGCAAACCGGTGGAAATAACTATTCGCGAAAATAACTATTTGAGAATAACTATTTAAAATAAATATTTAAGGAAAAGGATGAAAAATGAATGCAGAATGAATTGTTTGAAAAGACCCCTGTAAAAAAAGCCTACTTTATTTTATCGATGCCGGTAGTCTTCAGTATGGTAATCTCACTGGTCTACAATATGGTCGATACCTATTTTATTGCCCAGACCGGAGATACAGCTCTGATCGCCGGTGTTTCTCTGTGTGCACCGGTGTTTTCGCTGATGATTGCCTTTGGTGACATCTTCGGACTCGGGGGAAGCTCGGTTATTTCCCGGCTTTTCGGGCAGCACCGGGATGAGGACGGGAAACGGCTGAGTTCATTCTGCTTCTGGAGCTCGATTGCTTTCGGCCTGGTCATTCTGATCATCATGCTGGTTTTCCGTTCAGGCATTCTGTCTCTGCTGGGAACTGACGCCGGGACGCTGCAGTATGCATCCTCTTACTACACCATCATCGTAATTGGCTGTCCGCTCATCATCCTCTCGTTTACGCCCACGAATATCCTCCGGACTGAAGGAGCGGCGACCGCTTCAATGACCGGGAATATTGTCGGGACGGTCGTGAACATTATTCTGGACCCGATCATGATTTCCTATCTGGGATGGGGCGCCGCTGGTGCTGCCACAGCCACCATCATCGGCTATCTGTGCGCCAATGCTTATTTTGTCTGGTATCTGCTCAGAAAATCGCAGAAGCTTTCGATGAATATCCGTCTGGCAAAGGTGAGCCGGTTCGAATTCGGTCAGATCATAGCCATAGGCATTCCGGCGTCTCTGACCAATATCGCACAGAGCTATGCCACCACCCTGACCAATCGTTTTCTGCTTCCATACGGGACGGATCAGATTGCGGCGATGGGAATCGCCATGAAGGCGGGGATGATTGCTTCATTCATGCTGGTCGGATTTGCGTTTGGTTCGCAGCCGCTGACAGGCTATTCCTATGGAGCCCGCGACTTTAAACGCCTGCGGGAGACACTGAAATTCAGCTATCTGTTTGAATGCAGTCTGGCCGCAGGTATTTCGATTGTGCTGGCGGTATTTGCGCCGCAGGTGATCAGCTTCTTTATCAGCGATCCGGCCATCATTGCTTCCGGTGCGCTTATGCTGCGTATGCAGCTTATCGGCATGACTTTTAATGGTTTTGTCATGGTCAGCACCTGCATGTTTCAGTCGGCAGGCAAAGCCCTGGATGCACTGCTGTTGTCGATCAGCAGGCAGGGAATCGTGTTTACAGCGGTAATTATCATCGGCTCGAGTGTGGCAGGGTATACCGGGGTCATCGCTGCTCAGGCTGTTTCAGATATCATAACAGCGATCCTGGCTGCGGTGCTTCTGTATTTCGGTTTATTCAAAGAAATACGGGGGAAAGGCAAAAAGCTGGAAATCAGCTGAAAAACGGAAGACCGAACAGCTCGCTGTGTCTTTTGATGACGTAGTCTGCCGGATCGGTGTTCATGTCCTCTCCCCAGGAAAGATAGGCGACAGCCTGCATGCCGGCGGCTTTAGCGGCCAGGAGACCGTTATAGGAATCCTCGACAACCAGACAGTTTTCCGGATCTGCTGCCAGCATCGAGGCAGCATGCAGGAAAATATCCGGAGCCGGTTTTCCGTTTTGAATCGTGTCGTTTTCAGCGGAGATCCAGGCGTCTATGCTTCCATCGGGATCCGCCAGCTTCAGAACACGGGGGATGACTTCGGTCGGAGATCCTGAGGCCACTGCAATACGGATCCCCATTGACGAAAGATGTTTGAGCGCTTCGGTAATCTCCGGCATTATCGGTTTTCTGCGTTCATCATCGTCCAGGAAATCCCGGTAACAGAGCGTTTCAAATTCTGCCAGTTCCTGTGCGTCTGCGTCCAGGTTGTATTCTTCAATGATTTCACTCCACCATTCAATGGCGGACCGGCCGATGGATGTTTTCAGTTTTTCCGGAGACAGGTTAATCCCCAGCTGTTCATAAAAACCCTGTTCAATTTCTTTCCAGACTGGTTCGGAATCAATGATGACACCGTCCATATCAAAAATAACAGCTTTTATAACCGGGGTATTCTGTGCAGGGACTTCTTTTTTCATCTCTGTTGCTCCGTTTTTCTCAAAGTTTTATGTGCAGGAACACTCTGTCCGCGTTTCAGCCAGAAGACGACCGCAGGAATAGAGCTTCTGCCGTTTCATTATAACAGACGTTTTCATTCCGGCAGACCGGCGGAAAAGATTAACGTTTTACATTCTTCCCGGATTTGTTATACTAATCATATTTGAACCGGAGTGCTGCGGGTATACAGCACGTAAGGCCAGCAGGCCGGAAGGAGAATTTAATGGAACAGAAACCGCTTGCCGTCGTCAACGGCAAAAATATTTATGCATCCAATCTCGATACACTGATCAATCAGCTGCCGCCGGATCAGCAGCAGCAGTTCAAGACACGCGAAGGCAGACGCCAGCTGCTGGACGAACTGATTGCCCAGGATCTTTTTTACCTGGAAGCAAAGGAAAACAAACTGGAAGATACACCGGAATTCAAGGAAATTCTCAAGGATACAGAAGAAAAGCTGCTTAAATCCATGTCCATCGCAGAATTTATGAAGCAGATCGATGTAACTGACGAAGAAATCCAGAAATTCTATGACGATAATCCGAAAATGTTCCTGGCTCCGGAATCTGTTCGCGCCAGCCATATTCTGGTTCCGGCAGAACAGCAGGCGAAGGATATTATCGGGGAAATCAAGGAAGGCAAGAAGAGCTTCGAACAGGCAGCGAAGGATTATTCTACCTGCCCGTCTAAGGAAAACGGCGGCGATCTGTCCTATTTCCAGAAGGGCCGCATGGTTCCGCAGTTTGAAGATGCTGCCTTTGCAATGGAACCGGGACAGATGACTGATGAACCGGTCAAGACTGATTTCGGCTACCACATTATCAAGGTGACTGACAAACAGCCGGAACAGCCGATTCCGTTTGAAGCAGCCAAAGAAGAAGTCAGACGCCATCTGCTTGGCCAGAAACAGAATGACGCTTATTTAAAGCATGTGGAAGAACTCAAGGAAAAATATCCGGTGGAAATGAGCATCGGCCTGATTTAACAGGATCCCGGAGACGGGAGTTAAGATGAATCCATCGCAGGACACCTGACGGTAAATACCGGAGGGTGTCTTTTTTTTATCAGGAAGACGGTGTTTACAGACCCCGGTTATGTACGTTTAAACACACAATGAAAATAATTACAATGATGTTTGACTTTATGAAAACATGTGGGTATAATAGGTGTAATAGTTAGGTAAGTGCTAACTAAATAGACAGCCTTCAGGCATTCTAACGAGGAGAACGATGAAAGATTGTGAACAGCAGCTGTTCAGACTGTATAGCGGACTCGTCGATATGGATCAGCAATCAAGAGAAACGCACAGTCGCGAGGAACAGGCGGACTGCTTCACACCCTGTCAGATTCGTTATCTGCAGCTTATAGACAGTTATGAAAGACTGACGTCCTCTCAGTTTGCGAGGATTATGCAGGTCTCAAAGCCTACAGTCTCACAGCTTATCAGCCGGTTTGTTAATTCAGACTGTATCTATAAGGAACCTTCTGCACGGGACAGGCGCATATGCTATATTATGCTCACGCCCAAGGGACAGAAGATTGCCAGAGCGGACGATGAAGCCAGACACGAAGTGATCCGCAATATCAGAGAAAAACTGACACCGGAAGAGCTGGATCTCCTGATCACGCTTCTGAACAAGCTGGTCTAGTACTATTCAAGGAGGAAAGAAATGAGTACAGAAATGAATAAAGCTCCTGTAATTCCTATTACAGAAACCGTCATCTTTCCGGGTACCACCAACCGGATTTTCGTTAACGAAGTGATCGGTCAGAATATAAGGAAGCTGATTGCCAAAAATCAGACACTCGTTGTTGGATTAACCACAAAAGTGTACCATGCATATGACCTCCTGACAGAAGAAGACTTTTATAAAACGGGCGTACTGCTCAAATTAGATAATATTCAGAAGTCAGACAATGGTTTTATCGTCGACATTTTCACAGTGGGCCGTGTTAAGGTCAGCTCGATCAGTAACGAACTGGACGGAATCACCTGTGAATATGAAAGGGCAGATCTGGAACAGGATCTCACCCAGACTGAAGAAGAAGAAATGATCGACTACATCAAGAGCCTGATCCGTGAGATCGGACAGAGCTTCCGCGGTATCGAACAGTTCCTGAAGGTCCTGGATAATATGACCTCGCTGAACGAACTGATCGGCTATACCGTGCCGATGATGGGCCTTCCGCTTGAACGCAAACAGGAAATCCTGGAAATGGATTCCAGCCGTGAACGGGCACTGGCTTTCATGGACGAAGTAGTCAAAGAAAAAGATTCTGTTCACCTGCAGCTGGAAATATCCAAAAAATACGGCCAGCAGCGTGAAAAGCAGTATAAAGAAGCCATGCTGCGTGAACAGATGAAAAATATCCAGACGGAACTGAACGAACTGGATGAAGACGGCGAAGAAAAAAGCTACATGGACCGCATCAAAGAATCCGATATGCCGGATGATGTCAGAAAAGTAGCGGTTCGCGAAGCGAAGAAACTGGAACAGACCAATCCGCAGAGCAGTGAATATAACGTCATGCTCAATTATCTGGATCTTCTGCTCGATATGCCGTGGACCTCTGAAATCAAGGATATTGACATCGCCAGAGCGAAGGAAATTCTCGATGAAGATCACTATGGCATCACAGATGTGAAAAAGAGAATTATCGAACATCTGGCCGTCATGAAACTCAAGAAATCCAAACAGGGATCGATTCTGATTCTTGCAGGCCCTCCGGGAACCGGTAAAACCAGTCTCGGAAAGAGCATTGCCAGAGCCCTTGACCGGGAATACGTCCGCGTCAGCCTTGGCGGTGTAAGCGACGAATCGGAAATCCGCGGTCACAGACGTACATACGTAGGCGCGATGCCAGGACGCATCATCAAGGGAATCAAGAGCGGCGGAACCAAGAATCCGGTCTTTATTCTGGATGAAGTCGACAAGCTCGGGGTTTCCGCACACGGAGATCCATCGGCCGCACTCCTTGAAGTACTGGACCCGGAACAGAATTCCACCTTTGCGGATCATTATCTGGAAGTGCCTTACGACCTGTCGGATGTCTTCTTTATCGGCACAGCCAATGATCTGAGCACTATTCCCGGACCGCTGCTGGATCGTGCGGAAATCATCGAACTGTCTTCCTATACGGAAAACGAAAAGATGCATATTGCAAAAGAACATCTGATCCGCCGTGTTCTGGACGATCACGGCCTGACTCCGGAACAGCTCAGCTTTACAGACGATGCAGTTCAGAAGATCATCAACGACTACACGGCAGAAGCCGGTGTCCGCGGCCTGACCAAACAGCTTTCAAAGGTCGCCCGTGCGGCAACTGCAAAGATCGTAGCCGGAGAAACGGAATCTGTTGCCGTCACGCTTGACAACCTGGCAGATTTCCTGGGTAATAAAACGCGTATCCATGAAAAAGCCGGAGACCGGAATGTTCCGGGCGTTGTCACGGGTATGGCCTGGACGCCGGTCGGAGGAGAAATTCTCTTTACCGAAGCGGTATTCATGCCGGGCAGCGGCAAGATCATCACCACCGGGCAGCTGGGAGATGTCATGAAGGAATCTGCAGAAATTGCAGCCAGCCTGATTCGTTCGAGACTCGGACAGAAACAGACGGGATTTGATTTCTTCAAACATGATATTCATATCCACGTACCGGCGGGTGCTACCCCGAAAGACGGTCCTTCTGCAGGTGTCACGCTGACAACTGCACTGGCCAGCCTGATTCTGGGTATCCCGGTTGATTCCAAGCTTTCAATGACCGGTGAAATCTCACTCTCGGGCAAAGTACTTCCTGTAGGTGGTATCAAGGAAAAGGTCATGGCGGCACAGCGGGCCGGCATCAAAACCATTCTGCTGCCAAAGGACAACGAAAAGGATATTGAAGATATTCCGGAAGAAGTCCGTAACAAGCTTACCTTCAAGCTGATGTCTACCATCGATGAAGTACTTGAAGAAGCACTGGGTGTCCGTGTTCCCAAGCAGCAGGAAAGTTTCCATCTGCTGATGAATCAGCCCCAGGAAAGCGAAATTCCGTCCATGATTCTGTAAAACACAGAATCATGCGGTAAATAAACTGTATAATCTTTTCATGACAGCACTGCTGCTCCGTATAAACGGAAACGGCGGTGCTGTTTCTGTTTTTTGTTTAATTTATATTCTGTCTCTTAAGTAAGCTTATGGTAAACTGATAAGAGCAAGACGTTTACAGCTTGTGAACTATTTTAACGGAGGAGCCACAATGAAGAAAAAACTGGCCATTTTGCTCGCGCTCATTATAGGGCTTATGTGTATTCTGACAGGATGCGGAGAAGAAAAAATCGATCCTCAGACTGTAAAGATCGCCGCATTGTCCGGGCCGACCGGGATGGGGATGGCACCGATGATGGTCGATAAACCGACGCTTGCAGACGGTGTGGATCTCGACTTTACACTGGCGACATCAGCTGATCAGATTACAGCGGACATCATTAACGGAACCTATCAGATTGCGGCAGTGCCGACCAATCTGGCAGCGACACTGTATAACAAGACCAACGGGAAAGTGATTCTGGGCGCAGTCAATACCCTGGGAACTTTATCGATCGTGTCGGATTCCAGTCTCAACATCAATTCACTGGCAGATCTGAAAGGACAGACAATCGGAGCGACCGGACAAGGTGCAGTTCCCGAATATGTTCTGAAGTCCCTGCTGACAGCCAATGGCATCAATCCCGATACGGACGTGACTATTCAGTGGTACGGCGAACATGCTGAAGCTGCTGCTGCGCTCGCATCCGGAGAAATTCAGATTGCCATGCTGCCGCAGCCGTTTGCAACAACAACGCTGGCACAGAATTCCAATCTGACTGCATCGATTGACCTGAACCAGGCGTGGTCGGATGCCAATAACGGCCAGCAGATGGAAATGGGATGTATTGTTGTCAACAAGGAATGGGCGGACAATAATCCGGCACTGGTTAAAAAATTCATGGAAGCCTATAAAGCTTCGATCGAAACAATTAACAGTGACAGCGATGAAGCAGCCCAGTATGTTGCAGATGCTGGTATTATTCCGAAAAAGGAACTGGCCAAAAAGGCAATACCGAACTGTGCGATTACCTTTATCAGTGCCCAGGATTCGAAAAAAGATCTGAATGGTTTTCTGACCACTCTGTATAATTACAATCCTGCCTCTGTTGGAGGATCTGTTCCGGCAGAAGACAGCAGTTTCTTCTCACTGACCTATTGAGTATGAAAAACATCAACGGAAGAGCCGCAGGGATCATCTCTGCGGCTCTTTTCTGGCTTCTGGTCTGGGAAGCCGCTTCTCTGGCGGTGGGCAGCAGTCTGATCTTTCCCGGCCCTGTCGATACGATAGCCTCGCTGGTTTCACTGACTGGAAGCAGCGACTTTTACATTTCACTGGGGAGGACCCTGATCCGGGTGTTTGGCGGTGTCATTCTCTCGGTGGTGCTGGGGATTCTGTTTGGCATCCTGTCCGGCTTTTGCAAACCAGTGTACCATGTAGTTTCGCCTGCAGTTTCGGTTGTCAGAAGCCTGCCGGTAGTGTCCGTCATTATCCTGCTCAACCTCTGGCTTAAATCCGGGATTGTACCGCTGGCTGTGACCTTTTTCGTCTGTTTTCCCATCACATGGACCAATGTTGTGGAGGGAATCCGGAGTACCGACTCGCTTCTGATAGAAATGGCCGGACTATACCGTGTCCCGCTTGTCAGGCAGCTCAGGGATCTGTACCTGCCGTCGCTGCGTCCCTATATCACTGCATCGGTGATGAATGCGGTCGGAATGGGCTGGAAATCAACGGTAACGGCTGAGGTCCTGGCTGCGGCGAGGCCTTCAGTGGGGATGAATCTGTACTATTCCAAGCTTTATCTTGAAACACCGCAGCTGTTTGCCTGGACAGTAGCGCTGGTAATCTGCAGCATGCTTATAGAACAGCTGATAAAATTTCTGTTGAAACGGTGCTGGAAAACAGGTGAATCATGAAAGCAGAACATTTGTACAAAAGCTTTGTAACGGCATCCGGAACCTGCAGGGTGCTGACCGATCTGAGCTTTGAAGCAGGCCCCGGGATTACCGGGCTTATGGGACCTTCGGGTACCGGAAAAACAACGCTGCTCAGAATTCTGGCCGGTCTTGAAAAGCCTGACAGCGGCAGCACAGATACAGAGGGAAAACGGATCGGTTATGTTTTTCAGGAAGACCGGCTGCTTCCGGCGCGCACAGTCCGGCAGAATCTTGCGTTTGTTCAGGCTACCCCGGATCCGGAGCGGATTCGCACGGTTCTGGAAATGACCGGTCTTACCGACAAGGCAGACAGCTATCCGGACGAATTGTCCGGAGGGATGAAGCGGCGGACTTCTCTGGCCAGAGCACTGGTCGGAAATCCGGAAAATCTGCTCCTGGACGAGCCCTTTACCGGACTTGATCCCGAGCTGATTACCGGTTTGACACAGGATATTAAAAAAATTGTAAAGGAAAACGGCATCACCGCTGTAGCGGTCAGTCATCAGAAGGATGAACTGAATGCGCTTTGCAGCCGCATTGTCCGGCTTGAGGATCTGAATGGTTCCGAAAAAGCGGCGGACAGTGGTGATGACCGCGAATGATGATGAAAACAGAAGACAGAAATCTTTATCATATTTTCACTATGGGATTCTGCGGAGCGGAAGCGACACAGGCAGAATGTGCGGAACAGCAGCACCGTCTGGGAAAAATTCAGGCTCTGATTCCGTATCTGAAAAGACTCGGAACGAATACCGTCCTGATGGGCCCGCTTTTCAGTTCAGTCTCTCACGGCTACGATACCACCGATTACCGGACGGTTGACAAGCGTCTGGGGACTAATCAGGAACTGAAGGAGCTGGTAGATGCTTTTCACGAAGCAGGAATTGAAGTGGTCCTGGACTGCGTATTCAACCATGTCGGACGTGATTTCTTTGCTGTACACGATCTGCTTGAAAATCGTGAACAGGCCCGCTGCCGGGACTGGTTTGTTGATGTGAATTTCGGCGGCAACAATGCTTATAATGACGGACTCTGGTATGCAGACTGGGCCGGCTGTGCCAATCTGGTCAAGCTTAACCTCTGGAATCCCGAAGTCAGAAATTATCTGAAAGAAACGATGGCGTCCTGGATCGATGAATACGGAATAGACGGTGTGCGGCTGGACGCGGCCAATGTCATGAATCCGGATTTTCTGGCAGAGCTTTCCGATTATGCCAGAAGTCTCAAACCGGGCTTCTTCCTGTTCGGAGAAATCGTAGGCGGCGATTACGGAAACTTTGTGCGCAGCGGTCATCTCGATTCATGTACCAACTACGAGTGCTATAAAGGAATGTATTCGGCCCTGAACGACAGGAATTATTTTGAAATTGCGCATTCCATTCGCAGACTGATGGCTCCGGGAGGACTATGCAACGGATTTTATCCGGCTAATTTTGTCGACAACCATGACGTAAACCGGGTTGCTTCGACCTTGAGAGATGAGAAACTGCTTACACCCCTTTATATTCTGCTGTACACCATGCCGGGTTTTCCCTCCATTTATTACGGCAGTGAACAGGGTATAAAAGGAGAAAAGGGAAACGGAACCGACGCGCCGCTGCGCCCGCCGGCAGAAGCTATGCATTTTGATGAACAAAACGGACTGTACCAGATAATCTCGAAGCTGGCAGCGGTCCGGGCAGCTTCTCCTGCACTCAGAGACGGTGTATACGGCGAAGGCTTTATCCGTTCCGAACAATACGGTTTTATCAGAGACAACGGTACTGAACGAGTCTGTGTTGTATTGAATATGAACGAAAATCCCCAGAATGCTCCAGCGAATCTGCACGGGTCCTATACGGATGTCCTGAGCGGTGAAAAGCTGGAGCTTGACGGTGATGTTCCGGTCGGAGCTTATTCGGGACGCATTCTGTTTAAAACCGGAAAGGAGCCAGAAGATCTGATGAAAGACAAACAAGATACCTGCCGGGCCTCCAGTCCGCAGCGGGTCGTGACTGTTGAACATCCGGGGAAACCACCGGTGGAAGTCATTGAAAATATTCCCACACAGCCTGAAGAACGGGCTGTCCCGGGCGGAACGGACAGCAGTGAACCATCTGGAGATGACGATCCTGACGGCGGTGAGACCGGCGCCGGCAGCGCAGAAGGGGCAGAAGGCAGTTTCGCCCCTCAAATGAATGCGTTCATGGCGGAGGCCCTTAAGGAGGCGGAACTGGCCGCCAGTGAGGGGGAAGTACCAGTGGGGGCTGTTGTTGTCAAAGACGGCAGTATCATTGCCAGAGGGCATAATGAAAAGGAACAGCTTCAGGATCCGACCGCACACGCCGAAATGCTGGCCATCCGCAGAGCAGCTCATGAACTCGGGCGTTACCGTCTTCAGGACTGCGCGCTGTATGTTACCGCGGAACCCTGTCCGATGTGCCTGGGTGCCGTGATTCAGGCCAGACTCGGAAAACTGGTGTACGGGGCGCCGGAGCTGCGCTACGGTGCTGTAGAAACGACTGCCCGGCTGGGATCACACCCGATGATGTCCAATGATACCGAAATTTATGCCGGTGTACGCGAGGAAGAATGCAGATCATTGCTTCAGCGCTTTTTTGACCGTGGCAAGGCATGACTGACGGCGAAATGGAAACAGTTGTTTACCGATTGGAACCATTGAAACCGTGAACAATTTCGCGAAGTGAATATTGTATACAATTTATCGGTTTTTTCTTGACATTACAAAATGCTAAGTCTATACTCTGTATTAAGCATTAACAATAAACAGTAATGATCAAGAACAAAGATATCGTAATTCTGTTTCAGAGAGCCGGCGGTTGGTGCGAAGCCGGCAGCAGATGGATATGAAATAAATCACTTGTGAACTGCTTCCTGAAACAACAGTAAGGAAAGCCGGAGCTGCCGACGTTATACGGCAAAGGGTTGTCAGACCTGAAGGGATCGATTATTGATCTGAAAGAGAGTGGTACCGCGTTAATTTCGCCTCTCACGCATTGCGTGAGAGGCTTTTTTTATAGCAGAATCCACCTGCCGGTGTTATTGTTGATGTAACGACTGAAAAATATGGAGGAGTAAATGGCTACATTATTTTACAAAGAAGACTGTGATCTGAGTCTGCTCGACGGAAAGAAAGTGGCAGTTATCGGTTACGGAAGTCAGGGTCATGCCCATGCCAACAATCTGAAAGATTCCGGCGTAGACGTTGTCGTTGGCCTCTATGAAGGAAGCAAATCCTGGAAGGTTGCAGAAGAAGCCGGTCTTACCGTTCTTCCGACAGCTGAAGCTGCCAAGCAGGCAGACATCATCATGATCCTCGTTCCTGATGAAAAACAGGCAGAAATTTACAAAACTGAAATCGCTCCGAACCTGGAACCTGGCAATTACCTTGCTTTTGCTCATGGCTTTAACATTCACTTCAAGCAGATTGTTCCGCCGGAAGGTGTCAATGTCTTCATGATCGCTCCTAAGGGACCGGGTCACATGGTTCGTCAGGTATACACAGAAGGCGGCGGAGTTCCGGATCTGATCGCAGTTGAACACGATCCGTCAGGTGATACTCATGCTGTAGCACTGGCTTATTCACTCGGAATTGGCGGAGCAAGAGCCGGCGTCCTCGAAACAACATTCAGAGAAGAAACAGAAACAGACCTCTTCGGCGAACAGGCTGTCCTCTGCGGCGGCGTATGCGCTCTGATGAAGGCCGGGTTTGAAACACTGGTTGATGCCGGTTATGAACCGGAAAGTGCTTATTTCGAATGTATCCATGAAATGAAGCTTATCGTAGACCTGATCTACAAGGGCGGATTCGCAGCTATGCGTTATTCAATCTCTGATACAGCTGAATATGGCGACTACATCACCGGTGACAAGATCATCAACGAAGAAAGCAAGAAGGCAATGAAGCAGGTTCTTACCGATATCCAGGAAGGCAAGTTCGCACGCGACTGGATCCTCGAAAACAAGGCAGGACGCCCGTACTTCAATGCAAAACGCAGAATCGAAGCGGATCAGCAGCTTGAAAAAGTCGGCGCAGAACTCCGTGATAAGATGACCTGGAAGGGTTGATTGTAAACAACGTACTTAATGTACTGAAAGGCGGGCAAAACCGCCTTTCTTTTTAAATAACAGCATTCAGGAGAATCACATGGCAGAAAAAATATCAATATTTGATTCGACGCTCAGAGACGGCGCTCAGGCAGAAGGCATCTCTTTTTCGGTCGAAGACAAACTGCGGGTTCTCAAATCTCTGGATAAAGCAGGGATTGACGTGATCGAAGCAGGAAATCCGGGAAGCAACCCCAAGGACATCGAATTTTTCGAACGTCTGCAGGAAGTCAAACTCAATCACGCCAGGGTCTGTGCATTCGGCTCGACAAGAAGGCCGGGTGTCTCACCGGAACACGACAGTAACCTTGAACGGATCATTCAGGCGAATACACCGGTAGCAGCAATTTTCGGGAAAAGCTCGAAGTTTCATGTTACTGAAATTCTCCGCACGACTCCGGAAGAGAATCTTGCCATGATTGAGGATTCAGTCAGATTTTTAACAGAAAACGGCATTGACGTTATCTTTGACGCAGAACATTTTTTTGACGGATATAAAGAAGATCCCGAATATGCGCTTGCAACTCTCAAAGCGGCAGAACAGGGAGGCGCGGTTTATCTGGCTCTCTGTGATACCAACGGAGGATCAATGCCAGACGAGATCTACGATGCTGTAAAAACCGTGTGTGCACAGGCAGACATTCCTGTTGCGATACACGCACATAACGACAGCGGGCTGGGAACAGCCAATTCGATCGCAGCAGTTCAGGCCGGAGCCCGGCAGGTCCAGGGGACTTTCCTCGGTTACGGTGAACGGTGTGGAAACGCGAATCTCTCTGCAATTATTCCGAATCTTCAGCTTCGCATGGGATACGATTGTGTCCCGGAAGAGTGTCTGGGGCGTCTGACAGAATCCGCTATCAGGATCGCAGAGATTTCCAATTACGTCCTCTCCGGGAGAGAACCATTTGTCGGGAAATCGGCGTTTGCGCATAAGGGCGGCATGCATATCGACGCGGTTTTAAAGGCTCCGAAGTCATTTGAACATATTGACCCGGAACTGGTCGGGAATTCGAGAAGAATCCTGATGAGTGAAGTTTCCGGACGCGGAACCATTATCCGGATGATTAACGAAATTGACCCGAGTCTGGATAAAAAGTCTGCAGAGACCTCCAAGGTCATGGACAGAATCAAAGAGCTTGAGTACGAGGGCTACCAGTTCGAAGGGGCTGAAAGCTCGGTACGGCTGCTTATCCGCAAGGAACTCGGTTATTATAAACCCTTCTTTGAAATAGAAGATTACAAAGTCATCGGTGAAAAACCGGTGAATGGCAAAACACTTTCCGCTTCTGCGATTGTAAAAGTCAGCGTAAACGGCGAATCAATTGTAGCAGCTGCTGAAGGTGACGGTCCGGTTAATGCTCTGGATACAGCGCTGCGCAAGGCACTGGTCAATTTCTTCCCCCAGATCGGGGAAGTCAGACTGACTGACTTTAAGGTCAGGGTTATTGACAAGGGGGCTACAGCCTCCAAGGTCAGGGTGCTCATGGAATCCACAGATGGAAACGAGCTGTGGTCCAATGTAGGAGTCAGCTGTGACGTTGTCGAAGCCAGCCTGATCGCGCTGATCGATTCCATCGAGTACAAGCTGCTCCTGGATATCGAAAAGCAGCTCAGGGAATACAGAATTTTCCAGAGATAAACAGTCTGGAAGCCGCCGGAAGGCGGTTAGGAAGGTCCGTTATAAACCTGCGCTCTGACAGTTCTTTCAGAGAGAATGATTTAAAATAGTAAATTTAGGAGAAAACATCATGGGAATGACAATGAGCCAGAAGATCCTGGCAGCGCATGCAGGTCTTCCGGAAGTCAAAGCCGGCGATCTGATCATGGCGAATCTGGATCTGGTACTGGCCAATGATATCACGGCTCCGGTCGCGATCAATGTTTTTGACGGAATCGATGCAGACAAGGTTTTTGACAAGTCGAAGATCGCACTGGTTCCTGACCATTTTGCCCCCAACAAAGACATCAAGGCGGCAGAACAATGCAAGCAGGTCCGCTGCTTTGCTCACGACCAGTGTATTGAAAATTATTTCGAAATCGGTGAAATGGGTGTTGAACACGCACTTCTTCCGGAAAAAGGACTGGTTGTTGCCGGTAATCTGGTTATCGGTGCAGACAGCCACACCTGTACCTACGGGGCGCTGGGCGCATTTTCAACCGGTGTCGGTTCAACCGACATGGCAGTCGGCATGGCTACAGGCAAGGCCTGGTTTAAGGTTCCTGCAGCAATCCGCTTTAACCTGACCGGAAAATTCCCGGAACATGTTTCAGGCAAAGACCTGATCCTGCACATCATCGGCCTGATCGGTGTAGACGGTGCACTTTACGAATCCATGGAATTCCAGGGCGACGGTGTTGCCAGCCTGACCATGGACGACCGTTTCACCATTGCCAATATGGCTATTGAAGCCGGCGGCAAGAACGGGATCTTCCCGGTAGACGATCAGACAATTGCCTATATGGAAAAACATGCACCGGGTAAAAAATATACGGTTTATGAAGCAGATCCAGATGCAGAATATGTAGAAACCATCGACATCGACCTGTCTCAGCTCAAACCTACGGTTGCTTTCCCGCATCTGCCGGAAAACACGAAAACCGTCGATGAAATCAAAGAACCGGTTGTGATCGATCAGGTGGTTATCGGAAGCTGCACCAACGGCCGCTTCTCGGACTTCGTAAAAGCAGCAGATATCATGCGCGGAAAACACGTTAAAAAAGGCGTGCGTGTTCTGATTATACCGGCTACCCAGCAGATCTATCTGGACTGCATGGAAGAAGGACTGCTCAAGGACTTCATCGATGCCGGCGCTATTGTTTCGACACCGACCTGTGGTCCCTGCCTGGGCGGACATATGGGGATTCTGGCAGCGGGTGAACGCTGTGTATCCACAACCAACAGAAACTTTGTAGGCAGAATGGGTCATGTGGACTCGGAAGTCTATCTGGCAAGTCCTGAAGTAGCGGCAGCTTCGGCTCTGCTCGGACGAATCGCGTCTCCGGACGAAGTGGCATAAGGAGGAATCATGAAAGCACAGGGAAAAGTTTTCCGTTACGGCAGCGACGTCGACACCGACGTTATTATTCCAGCTCGTTATCTGAATACCTCTGATCCGAAGGAACTGGCTTCACACTGTATGGAAGATATTGACAAGGATTTTGTCAACCAGGTCGAAGACGGCGACATCATCGTTGCCGATGACAATTTTGGCTGCGGTTCTTCTCGTGAACATGCTCCGATCGCCATCAAGGAATCCGGTGTATCCTGCGTTATTGCCAACAGCTTCGCACGGATTTTCTACCGCAACTCCATCAACATCGGCCTCCCTATTCTGGAATGTCCGGAAGCGGTAAATGCCATTTCCGCAGGCGACAAAGTGGAAGTCGATTTTGATTCAGGGAAGATTACAGATGTAACCACCGGACAGGAATTCCAGGCAGGCGCTTTCCCGGAATTCATGCAGCAGCTGATTTCAGCCGGCGGACTTGTCAACTATATTAACAGAGACCTGGAAAACGCATAAGCGCGGACCGGGAACATTCAGACAGGAAAGAAAATGAAAACATATAAAATCGCGGTAATCAGAGGAGACGGGATCGGCCCGGAAATCGTGGATGCTGCCACAGGCGTTCTCGATGCGGCCGGCGAAAAATTCGGACTCAAATTCGATTATAACTATGTACTGGCCGGCGGCTGTGCCATCGATGCAGAAGGAACACCGCTCCCGGACAAGACAGTTGAAATCTGCAAGGCATCCGATGCCGTTCTGCTGGGTGCCATGGGCGGCCCGAAGTGGGATAACCTGCCAGGCGACAAGCGTCCGGAAGCAGGACTCCTGGGCATCAGAAAAGCACTGGGACTGTTTGCCAACCTCAGACCGGCGATGCTTTTTGACGAATTAAGAGACGCAAGCCCGCTCAAGAGCGAACTGATCGGAGACGGACTGGATGTACTGGTGGTTCGTGAACTGACCGGCGGGATCTATTTCGGAGACAAGGGCCGTGACGGCGACAATGCTGCCTGGGATGTAATGAAGTATTCACGTCCGGAAGTCCTCCGTATTGCCCGTGTTGCTTTTGATGCAGCCCGCAAGCGCAACAAGAAGGTCACTTCAGTCGACAAGGCCAATGTTCTGGAAGTATCACGCTTCTGGAGAAGTATCGTTCACGAAGTGGCAGCGGACTATCCGGATGTCGAACTGAATGAACTGTATGTCGACAATGCCGCGATGCAGCTGGTTACCAACCCGCAGCAGTTCGACACCATCCTGACAGGCAATCTGTTCGGAGACATCCTCTCGGATGAAGCCTCGATGATTACCGGTTCTATCGGCATGCTGCCGTCTGCTTCACTGGGTGAAGGTTCCTTCGGTATGTTCGAACCGATCCACGGTTCTGCACCGGATATCG
Source organism: Eubacteriaceae bacterium (assembly GCA_050945075.1). GTDB lineage: Bacteria > Bacillota > Clostridia > Eubacteriales > Eubacteriaceae > UBA7485. Next base: position 27,018 of record JBMNSG010000001.1, read on the forward strand.
CGGGTACGGACAAGGCCAATCCGCTGGCTACAATTCTGTCCTGCGCCATGATGCTGCGTTATTCGCTGGGCGAAAACGAAGCTGCTGAAGCCATCGAAAATGCTGTTTCCAATGTCCTCAAGGCAGGCTACAGAACGGCTGATATCGCAAGCCCCGGAACAACACCGGTAGGCTGTGTGGAAATGGGCGAAAGAACGGCTCAGGCTCTTTAAGAATCGTTTTGATCCGGTTCTGCTGATCCGGGAGGACCGGCAGAGCTGTCAGATACAGAAGTATAGAAGTAAATCCAAACGGACCGGCTCTGCGGCCGGTCCGTTTTTTTAAGGGAGATTTGGAATGAGAGACCCGAAACTGAAATCCAACTGCGCGACTCAGGGAACGCACGCAGCACCGGCCCGTTCGCTGTTCAGAGCGCTGGGCATGACAGACGAAGAAATGGAACGTCCGCTTATCGGTGTAGTCAGTTCCTATAACGAAATTGTTCCGGGACATATGAACCTGGACAAAATCACAGATGCTGTCAAAGCGGGAATCCGCGAAGCTGGCGGAACGCCCTTTATGTTCCCGGCTATTGCCGTCTGCGACGGGATTGCCATGGGACATGACGGTATGAAATATTCACTGGTCACCAGAGATCTGATTGCAGATTCGACCGAAGCTATGGCGATTGCCCACGCATTTGACGGTCTGGTGATGATTCCGAACTGCGACAAGAACGTTCCCGGCCTGCTGATGGCAGCTGCCCGTGTGAATGTCCCGACTGTTGTTGTGTCCGGAGGTCCGATGCTTGCCGGCCATGTTGATGGTAAAAAAACCAGCCTTTCGACCATGTTCGAAGCAGTCGGCGCCTATAATGCAGGCAATATTTCTGAAGAAAAATTCTACGAATACGAATGTGACACCTGTCCGACCTGCGGTTCCTGCTCCGGTATGTATACTGCCAACAGCATGAACTGTCTGACAGAAGTTCTGGGCATGGGGCTCAGAGGCAACGGAACCATTCCCGCTGTTTATTCGGAACGCCTGCGCCTGGCTAAACACGCCGGAATGGCTGTTATGGATATGATCGAAAAGGACATCCGTCCCCGCGATATCATGACAGAAGCAGCGTTCACCAATGCGCTGACCATGGATATGGCTCTTGGCTGTTCCACCAACAGCATGCTGCATCTGCCGGCGATTGCCCACGAATGCGGTGTGGAACTGGATACCTCCATTGCCAACAAGATTTCTGAAAAGACGCCGAATCTGTGTCATCTTGCACCGGCCGGACGTACTTATATGGAAGACCTGAATGCAGCAGGCGGCATCTATGCAGTTATGAAGGAAATTGACAGTCTGGGACTGCTTAATACAGACCTGATTACCGTGACCGGGAAAACCATTGCCGAAAACATCAAAGATGCAGTGAATCTGAATCCTGAAATCATCCGCAAGGCAGATAATCCGTACAGTAAAACAGGTGGTATTGCGGTTCTCCGCGGTACTCTGGCACCGGATACCGGTGTTGTCAAACAGTCGGCAGTATCTGACAAGATGAAGGTTCATAAGGGACCGGCCAAGGTCTTTGATTCTGAAGAAGCGGCTCAGGAAGCCATCAACAGCGGAAAGATTGTTGCCGGAGATGTGGTTGTCATCCGCTACGTCGGACCGAAGGGCGGACCGGGAATGCCGGAAATGCTGCATCCGACCTCTGCCATCATGGGAATGGGTCTGGGTGATTCTGTAGCACTGATCACAGACGGACGTTTTTCAGGCGCGACCCGCGGGGCCTGTGTCGGTCATGTATGCCCGGAAGCAGCTGCAGGCGGACCGATCGGTCTGGTCGAAGACGGGGATATGATCAGCATTGACATTCCCAGCCTGAAGCTCGATCTGCTGGTACCGGAAGAAGAACTGGAAGAACGCAGAAAGCATTTCGTTCCGAAGGAACCCTCGATCAATACCGGTTATCTGAAGCGCTACTCAAAGATGGTTTCACCGTCGAACAGAGGCGCTGTTCTCGAATAAAACAGACCGTTTTTCAGGAAGGAAGAGGAATATGGAAGATTCAACAACAATGACCGGCTCTGAACTCACCGTCAGGCTTCTCCAGGAACAGGGAGTCGAATATGTCTTCTCCTATCCGGGCGGTGTCGTCATTCCGCTTTTCGATGCCTTTTACAGGCTCGATCATAATATTAAACAGATAGAACCCTGTCACGAACAGCATGGCGTTCATGCTGCAGACGGCTATGCACGGGTATCCGGAAAGGTCGGGGTAGCCATCACCACCTCGGGCCCCGGCGCCACCAATGCCGTCACCGGTATCGCCAACGCTTATCTGGACTCTGTACCGCTGGTGGTTATCACCGGACAGGTTGTCCAGGATCTGCTGGGGAAAGACTCGTTTCAGGAAGTCGATGTGACCAGTGTCACCTCTCAGATTTCCAAGCATAATTTTCTGGTGACCGATCCCACCATGCTGGCGGCAACCATCCGGGAAGCTTTCAGAATTGCCCAGTCGGGCCGTCCGGGTCCGGTCGTCGTCGATATCCCCAAGGATATTTTCATGTCGGAAATTGTCTACCATCCCAAGGATGTGAGCCACAATCTCGACCGCAAGCCCAAAGCACGCCGCGATGCGCTGGTGCGGGCATCCCAGTTTATCAATAATGCCAAACGTCCGGTTATTTACGCGGGCGGCGGCGTTATCAAGTCAAACGCCGGAGAAGAACTGAAAGCGCTGGCAAGGAAGGCTGGAATACCGGTTGCCAACTCGCTGATGGGGCTGGGATCGATCGACCGTGACGATCCGCTCTCACTGGGTCTGGTCGGGATGCACGGCAGCCAGGAATGTAATCTGGCGGTCATTAATGCGGATACGCTGATTGCCATCGGCACCCGCTTTTCGGACCGTGTAACCGGCAATATTACCGAATTCATGCGCGATAAAAAGATTATCCACATTGATATCGACCCGACGGAATTCGAAAAGAATGTCGCCTCCAATGTGCATATCATGGCCGATGTCAAGGACGTGCTCCCGCAGCTGACCGATCTGATCGATGAAGCAGATCATCAGGAATGGCTGGATCAGATTGCGGAATGGCCGCTTCCCGCACGAGGAGCCAGTGAATACTGTCCGCAGCGCATTATCGAACATATCGACAAGGTTTACCCGGATGCTCACGTGGTTACGGAAGTCGGACAGCATCAGATGTGGGTAGGCCAGTACTGGCATTTCCATTATCCGGGCCAGTTTATCACCTCTGGCGGCCTGGGAACAATGGGATACGGGCTGGGTGCTTCCATTGGCGCGCAGCTGGCGGATCCTGACCGCAGAGTCGTGCTGTTTGCCGGAGACGGAAGCTTCCGGATGAACTGCAACGAGCTGATGACGGTACGCCGTTATAATCTCCCCATTCGCATTTTCCTGTTCGATAACAGTGCCCTGGGCATGGTTCGCCAATGGCAGAAGCTTTTCCAGGACAAGCGTTACGCCCAGACAGATATGAATGCCAATCATGAAGTGGACTATTTGAAACTGGCCCAGGCCTGCGGGATTGATGCCTACAATGTGACCAATCTTGATGAACTGGACGATGTGCTTGCCAAAACGAAAGATATTAATGAACCACTGCTTATCCGCTGTGTCATCGATCATGACGAAGGCGTTTATCCGATGGTTCCGGCGGGTAAACCCATAGACGAGCTGTACTATGAGTAATCGCTGGTCTACAGAACACGAGTCATAAGAATCATGTGAATCCTTAGTCCGCAGCCCTGCTGCGGACTTTTGTGTTTCTGTTCCACGTGCGGAAATATCTGTTAAAATAAAATTAAGTCAAACAGGGAGAAGTGAAATGCAGGATAAAATGACAGAAGTTGTTCCGGACCATCCGGTCGAAGTGAAAAAATGGCGCTGCACAGTCTGCGGTTATATCTGCGAAGGTGAAAATCCACCGGAAACCTGTCCGATCTGCGGGGTGCCTGCAGAAATGTTCGAACTGGTGGAAGAAGAAGTCGAAGAAGCGCCCATGACAAAAAAATGGCGCTGCACAGTCTGCGGCTATATTTACGAAGGAGAAGAACCACCGGAAGTCTGTCCGGTCTGTGGTGTTCCCAGAGAAATGTTTGAACTGGTGGAAGAAGCACCGGTACAGACTATGTCACCGGAAGAAAAAGACCGTCTGCAGACACTGCTCTTTAACTGCAGCTACGGCCTGTACGTGGTCACCGCACGTGAAGACGAGTTCGTAAACGGAATGGTCTGCAATACTTTCCTTCAGGTTACGGATTCACCGCTGCGCGGCAGTCTGTGTATGAATAAGGGCGGAAAAACCTGCCAGATGATCCGGGCAACCAAAGCTGCCTGTGTCAATATTCTGGGACAGGATAACCATGATCTGGTCACCCATTTCGGAGGCTTTTCGGGTCATGTAATCAATAAGTTTGAAAATCTCGATTATACCCCATCTCCGGTCAATGGCTGTCCGGAGCTGGACAACACGCTGACCTCAGTCGATCTTGAGATTGAACAGGAAATCGATCTGGGAACACACTATATGTTTATCGGCAGGATTGTCGGCGGAACCAAGCATAAAGAAGGTACACCAATGACGTATGCGTATTACCGGGCAACCAGGAAAAAATGACAGCGATACCGGCAATTACGATCGAACGGGAATACGGCAGCGGCGGGGGAGCAGTCGGCAGAAGGCTGGCTGCAAGTCTGGCCGTACCATACTATGGGAAAGACCTGATGGCAGAGGCAGCTGTTCAGGCAGGCATCTCGCCTAAAGAAGCTTTCAAGCTTGAAGAGGAGTCAGGCGGACCGCTGGCCCGTATGGTTTCCAGTGCTTTTATGATGATTCCAGGTGTGGATCCGGAAGCGGATTATCTGTATGAGATTCAGTCGGAACTCATCAGGGAAAGAGCCCGGTCCGGACCAGCCGTTTTTATAGGGCGCCTGGCACAGGATGCGTTAAAAGAAAGCGGCCTTGATTATATTCGTGTATTTATTACCAGGCCGCTGGAGGCCAGAGTGAATCAGATTGAAAAGCTGGAGAATCTGTCCCCGAAAAAAGCGGCTAAACTGGTTAAGGAATTTGATCAGCGCCGCGAAGCCAGAGCCCGTTATTACGGACAGCGCCGATGGGGTGATGCACGGGAATATGATCTGACCCTGAACAGCGCCGATCTTGGCGAGGATGGCTGTATCGAAGTAATCAAAAAATATCTGGAGCTTCGGGCACGGCGGAGACGGGCCCGCGGAATCAAAACCAGGCAACCAGGCGAATAACCGGGTTTACGTATTAAAAAAAGCTGCCGCGCAATTGTGCGGCAGCTTTTTTGGCTTTTCGTATCGGTTATAAACCGGATACACTGTATTCAACCAGTTATTTAATATCCTTCATTAACGGCAGGTCGTCAATATATTCAGAATCCATACCCAGAGGTTCTTTGGCAGCCTTCATAAACTTATTGACTGAGATTTCTGCCTTTTTAAGCGGCAGCAGTGTGCCGGCGCCGGCGATACAGCCGCCCGGGCAGGCCATGCCTTCCAGCAGGTAACCGTCGCGTTTACCGGCCTTAGCCAGCATCAGCATTTTTTTACATTCCGCAAGACCCATGGCATTGTCGATTTTTACGTCAATTTCCGGATTGGTTTTGGCAATATTGGCAGCAATTGCCTTGGCGACATTACCGGCGACCGGATAGCTGCGTCCGCCTGTTGTTGCCTGATCCAGTTTGCCATCTGCCTGGAAATCGGAAAATTCGATATTACGCGCTGCGAACATGCCCATCAGTTCTTCAAATGTAATGACGAAATCCACATCACTGCGTACGCTTCTGCGCATGGCTTCGAGTTTCTTGGCGGCGCAGGGTCCGATAAAGACGATCTTTGCGTTTGGATGTTCCTTCTTGATGATACGAGCGGTACCGACCATAGGCGTCAGTTCACCTGAGATACAGTCTGCCATATCAGGAAAATCACGCTTGGCCATAACAGACCATGACGGACAGCAGGAAGTACCGAGGAATTTGTCTTTCCCGTTGGCGACGCGGTCCACGTAATGATGCGCTTCTTCTACAGAACCGAGATCCGCACCGATTGCGACTTCCAGCACGTCACGGATGCCCAGGCTCTTGATTGCTTCCACGATAACTTCGGGAGAAGCAAGGGGACCGAACTGTCCGACAAAAGCCGGTGCGATTTCCGCATACACTTCGTCTCCGCCTTTTATGGAATGAATGAGCTGGAAGATCTGTGATTTATCGGCGATAGCGCCAAAGGGGCAGTTAACCATGCACAGTCCGCAGGATACGCATTTGTTGTAATCAATTTTGGCTCTGCCTTTTTCGTCCGAACCGATGGCTTTGACACCACAGGCGGAAGCACAGGGCCGGTCATATTCAATAATGGCATGATAGGGGCAGGCATCGATGCAGCGTCCGCATTTGATGCACTTTTCCTGATCAATATGAGATTTTCCGTTTACGAAGGATAATGCGTTCTTCGGGCAGACCTGCATACAGGGATGAGCCAGGCAGCCGCGGCAGTTGGCAGTTACTTCAACTGTGCGGGTGGGGCATCTGTCACAGGCAAAGGGAATAACATTAACCAGTTCCGGTTCATAATAGATTTCGTCAATTGCCGTTTTTTCAATATCTTTTGAGATTTGAGAAGGACGGTCTACAGGATAGAGACTCAGTCCCATGGCCAGTCTCAGACGTTCGCCGAGTATGGCACGTTCTTTAAATACGGAATCCCGATACTGCGCATCTTCACCGGGAATGATTTCATAAGGGATTGCTTCCATCCGGGAAGCATATTCACCTTCTTCACATTCCCAGGCAAGTTTGGCTACGGACTCAAAAACGCGTCGCCGCAGCTCGGTTACCGGGGTATAAATACCTCTCACTTATAAAGACCTCCTTCGGTCGCATCCAGTATGACAGACATGACACTTTCTGTAGAAGCTTTCTGAATTAACAGATCTCCGACTTTTACAACAGGACACTTATCGCTGTCTTCCGAACCCTCCAGCGACGGTACTGCTTCAACATCAATGCCGCGTGTCAGGTGCAGATCTCCTACGATGTCATTCAGACTCTCGATCTGATCCATGATGTCCATTGCACCCTTAAGCATACATTGAGTGTTCATACAGATTTTTACTTCCAGTGATTCCATTGCTGATCTCCTCGATATCAGTTATTCGGGCCCGTCTGCTTCGGAGCAGAAACAGACAGGGATCCGTAATGTCTCAGATACCTTTTTATACAGGTACCCCGACTGCCGGGATATCCGTCAGTCATACTTTTTTTCGCTCCGCGTCTTCTATTGATAATTGTAAACTGAATGAATCAGTTTTTAAAGCTGTGAATCGGTGCCGGAATCTGGCCGCCCCGGTCAACAAATCTGGAACAGTCGGACGGATTTACCTTCATAACCGGTGCCGAACCGAGAAGTCCTCCGAATTCCGCATAATCTCCGAGATCCTTGCCGATAACAGGAATCAGACGGACTGCGGTGGTTTTATTATTAATCATGCCAATGGCAGCTTCATCTGCAATAATACCGGAAATGGTTGATGCCGGTGTGCTGCCGGGAATGGCGATCATATCCAGACCTACCGAGCAGACACAGGTCATGGCTTCCAGCTTTTCCAGTGTCAGGGAACCCATTTCTGCTGCTTCTATCATGCCTTCGTCTTCGCTGACCGGAATAAAGGCACCTGAAAGACCGCCGACAGATGAGCTGGCCATAATGCCACCCTTCTTGACGGCATCATTGAGCAGAGCAAGCGCTGCTGTAGTACCGGCGCCGCCCGTATGTTCGATTCCCATTTCTTCCAGAATACGGCCGACAGAGTCGCCCACTTCAGGAGTCGGTGCCAGGGATAAATCCAGGATTCCGAAAGGAACGCTCAGGCGGTCTGCCACTGTTGTACCGATGAGCTGGCCGGCTCTGGTAATCTTGAAAGCTGTCTTTTTGATCACTGATGCCAGTTCACCGAAATCCGCATCCGGGTAACGTTCGACAGCTGCCTTGACAACGCCAGGACCGGATACACCAACGTGAAGACAGGTGTCAGGCTGGGTCACGCCGTGAAAAGCGCCTGCCATAAAGGGATTGTCATCTACTGCATTACAGAAAACCACCAGTTTGGCACAGCCGAGGGAATCGATGTCCTTTGTAAGCTGAGCTGTTTCCTTAATGGTTTCGCCCATAATACGGACTGCGTCCATATTGATTCCGAGCTTCGAGTTACCGACATTGACACTTGAACAGACATATTCAGTCTGAGCCAGAGCTTCCGGGATTGAATTAATCAGTCTCAGGTCGCCGCGGGTGAAGCCGCGGGGAACCAGTGCCGAAAAACCGCCGATAAAATTGACACCGACCGCTTTTGCTGCATCGTCGAGTGTTTTGGCGAAATCAACATAATCGGTATCCGGGCAGGCACCTGCTATCAGGCTGATGGGAGTGACTGAAATCCGCTTATTAACGATGTTGATCCCGTATTCATCACCGACACGTTCACCCTGAACAACAAGCTGATCCGCCAGATGGGTAATTTTGTCATAGATTTTTTTGCGGCATTTCTTACTGTCGGAATCAATACAGTCCAGCAGTGAAATTCCGAGTGTGATTGTACGGATATCGAGTTTTTCCTCTTCGAGCATCCGTACTGTTTCCATAACGTTTTTAGTATAGGCCATTTATCCGATTGTCTCCTAGATCGTATGCATTGCGTTGAAAATTGCTTCCTGCTGAATCCGGACTGAGAGTCCCAGACCGGCGCCCACCGTATCCAGTTCATCTTTAAGATCGGTGAAATCACAGGTGATGTCGGAAATATCGACCATCATAATCATTGTAAACAGGTCCTGCATGACTGTCTGGGACAGGTCGAGGATGTTTGCATTGTTTTCAGAGAGGATTTTGGAAATATTGTAAATAATACCGGTTCTGTCTTTACCGATAACCGTAACAACGGCGTTCATATTGTGTTTCCTTTCATGATGACATAATAGAATAGTATAAGTTTATCCGAAAAACCTGTTTTTTTCCATGCAAAACCGGCTTAACAGCGTATATCATCCGTAATATAAAAGAGAATGAAGATGAGAACGTTACACTTCGGTTTTGCGTTACAGGTGAAACAGGACAACTGAATCTGCTCTGGAGATCTGCTGTTCAGGAATTCTATGCGCATGAATCTTGTCAGTACGAAAATGCCGGGCAGCAGTGTGTCCCCTGTGAAGACGGCAGAATCAGATTGAATCCCGCCGTAGGCAAAGTTTTCTTATGGTAAAATAGTATGAATATCAGAAATGATCTGCAAACCAGAAATTAAACAGGAATTGAAATTTTAACAGGAATTGAATTTTGTAATGTAAATTTTACAAAAGCAGAAAATATACAGGAATACCAGGTTTACTATGGAATATAAACATATAACCGTTTTGCTTGAAGAAAGCGTAAACGCATTGAATATCAAACCGGATGGCATCTATGTGGATGCGACTCTGGGTGGCGGCGGCCATTCCTCAGCGATCTGCAGCAGGCTGGGGCCCGATGGAACCCTGATCGGGATTGATCAGGATGATTTTGCACTTGAATATGCCGGGAAAAGACTTGAATCGTACGATTGCCGTAAAATTCTGGTCAAAAGTAATTTTGAACAGCTGGGAAAAGTACTGGATGACCTGGATATTTCCGGGATTGACGGCATTGTCTATGATCTGGGCGTTTCGTCTTTTCAGCTGGACGATGATGAACGCGGTTTTTCTTATCATCATGACGGACCTCTGGACATGCGTATGAATACAGAATCGGATTTCAGTGCCGCGGATCTGGTTAATACCTATTCAAAGGAAGAACTGATACGGGTTCTGCGTAATTATGGCGAAGAACGGCATGCAGGACGGATCGCTTCAGCGATCATACGCGAGCGTGAAAAAGAACCGATCCGGACCACTTCCAGGCTGGCGGAAATTATCAAATATGCTTATCCGCCAAAAGAAAGAAGCGGCAAGCATCCGGCCCGCAAGAGTTTTCAGGCCATCCGCATTGAAGTAAACCGGGAACTGATTGTGCTCGATACCAGTTTTGATGCCGCGCTTGCTCACTTAAATCCGGGCGGCCGCATCTGCGTGATTACATTCCATTCGCTGGAAGACCGTATTGTTAAGAATTATTTCCGCGAACAGGCGGATCCCTGTACCTGCCCGCCTGATTTCCCGGTATGCGTCTGCGGGAAAAAACCGCAGATTAAACTGATCACGCGCAAACCTCTGGTACCGCAGAGCGGAGAACTGGAACATAACGCCCGTGCCCGCAGCGCCAAGCTCAGAATAGCAGAAAAAATCTGAGGCATTTCATGGCGACGGAAAAAACATCAGGAAAGACTGGCAGCAGAAGACAAAAGAAAAAGGCAACTGCCGGCGATAAAAAACTGGCGCTGGTTCTGATTCTGGTTTTTATTTGTGCAATTGGGATTCTGTTTCAGTCATCAACTATTCTGTCACTGAATAAAGAGGTATCGTCTCTGGAGCAGGAACTTCAGGATGCCAAATCGGAAGTAGACAGCAAAAAAGGCAGGCTTATCAGCAGTACGGATCTGAACAGTATTGAAGCTCAGGCCCGCGCACTGGGAATGACTGAAGCAACATCGAGTCAGTATGTTTATGAAACGTCTTCGGCAAAGAACCTGAATAATTCAGGAAAACAGCCGGGACTGTATGAGTATCTGTCCATGTTCAGACAGATTAGAGAAGGAAATTTATGGCCCTGACCATCAAATCTCGCAAAAACAGGGAGAATAAAAAGAAGAAAATCAGCCGGCAGAGCTCCATGGCAGTCCGGTCTCTGATTGTAATTGGATTACTGGCTGCAGGTGCGCTGTATCTGATCTGCCATCTTGTTTATCTGCAGGTTTTTGACAAAAAAGATCAGTATGAAGCGCAGATCGACCAGCTGGTCACTGAAACGCAGATCACCGCCCAGCGCGGTAATATCTATGACAGAAATATGAATGTCCTGGTCCAGGACTCATCGGCCAAATCAGTAAACGTGATTCCAAATGATATCCGTGAAGGTGAAACGGACAGCCTGGCCGAGGCACTTTCGACGCAGCTGGGACTTGATAAAACAGAAGTACTGTCCAAACTGACCAGACTGGAAAATGACATTGTTGAAGTAAAAACCGGTGTCCAGGAAAGTGATGCCAGGGCAGTAATGGCTCAGGCCGATGGATTTACCTATAAGAACGGTTCACTGTACGTTACACCAATGGATGTAACGGATCAGGATAAAGCGATCAAAGCACTTGAAGATACTTTTCAGATGAGTGAGAAAGACGCTTCCGGATATGTAAAACAACTTGAAAATTCTACTGTCAAAATCGAAGGGAAGGTCGATAATGCTCTGGCTGTAAGTATTCAGAAAAGTCAGACTACCTACGATGAAGATGGCAGCATTAAATCCACCAACGGGGTGGAACTGATCGAAGACAAGAAACGGTATTATACCAACGGGAATTTTGCTTCCTATGTGCTGGGCTTTACTGGAGACGATCATACCGGCCTGAACGGCGTCGAAGCCACATTCAATGATCTGCTTGCCGGTACCAATGGGATTGTGTTGTATCAGAAGGATGCGAATAACACCAGTATTCCGTCCCAGACCAAAATTATCAAGGAAGCACAGAAGGGTGACGATCTGGTACTGACTCTGGACAGTAACATACAGATAGCAGCCGAACGTGCATTGAGTTCAGCGGTCACAGAATGGAAGGCCAAGAGCGGCACAGCCATAGTCATGAATACGAAGACCGGTGAGATTATTGCGATGGCAACCAAGCCGGACTATGATCTGAATAATCCTTATCTGATTGATTCAACGTACGCATCGACGCATGCAGAAGATCTGAACGGAAAAAGCACGTCCGACCAGCTTGAGTCCATGTGGAAGAATCAGGCAGTAGGATTCGTGTATGAACCGGGCTCGACCTTTAAGCCGATCACAGTAGCTGCTGCGCTGGAAGAAGGTTCAATCTCTCCTGATACAACTGTTACCTGCACCGGTTCCATCAATGTGGAAGGGACAACCATTAACTGTACCGGTGTCCACGGAACCCAGACCATTGCCCAGGCGCTGGCGAATTCCTGTAACCCGGGTCTGGTACAGATTATACAGAACCTGAATCCGCTTCTGTTTTACCGTTATGTGTATGACTTCGGATTTGGAGCAACAACCGGAATTGATCTGACCGGAGAAGAAGAAGGAATCGTCAATCGTATTTTTAACACGGAAGATAATTCGGTCAATATGGTCGATTATTCAACATTCTCATTTGGCCAGGGACTGGCAACCACACCGATTCAGCTGGTTTCAGCACTGAACTGTCTGGTTAACAACGGCAACTATGTCAAACCGCAAATCCAGCTTAACAACAATTCAGAAGAAAGCAGCCGCCAGGTGGTGTCTGCTGCTACCTCTTCAGAGCTGCGTAAAGATATGCAGGGCGTTGTTTCCGACAGCACCACACTGTCGGCAGCAGCTGCCGGATACAGTATAGGCGGGAAAACAGGGACAGCAGAAAAGTTTGTGGACGGGAGTTATTCATCAACAAAATTTGTCACGTCTTTCTTCTGCTTTGCACCGGTAGACGATCCCGAGTATTCGGTTCTGGTTGTTCTTGACGAACCGGATCCCTCTGCTTACGGTGGTACAAGTGCAGCACCTGTTGCAATTAATATTATCGAGCAGGCCCTCAATTATAATGGAGGCGGCCAGCAGACGTCAGAAGCGACCGGACAGACAGTCGTTGTTCCGGATGTGACCGGTCAGGATGTGGATAGTGTGACTTCGGTACTGGATGAGCGGGGAATCACTTATGAAATCCAGCGCAGTGACGGAGACAGCGGAAACACGGTACAGACACAGAGTATTGCTGCCCGCAGTGAATATAAATCCGGTGATACTCTTGTGCTTCAGGTAGGGACAGCAGCAGATGATGGGAGCGGTATTCTCCCCGATTTTACTGGAATGTCGGTACAGGCGGTCAATACAAAAATGAAAGAAATGGGTCTGAACCTGAAGGTGGACGGATCCGGTTTTGCGGTCAGTCAGTCAATTCCTGCAGGTTCCAAGGTGAACAGTGGCAGTGAAGTTACGGTTACCTTCCAATAAAAAAATAAAAAAACGGCTTCGGCCGTTTTTTTTTCGGAAAAAAGGCTGTCAGCCAGAACGTTTTAAGAACGATACTGTTAAAATAGAGGAACGGAAGAGATTTCACTGCAAATTCAGCAACTTTCAAACCATTACAGTATAAAAAATAGAAAATATCTATAATAATTTACCGTAATACTGGTTAAAATATAAATAGCCTTAACCATGAACGACTTATCATTAAACAGCGTCTGCACTTATGAAAAAAAGTCTCTGTGTCTGTTATAATAAAAACAGCGTTTTTGGCTTACGGATTTGTGTGTGAACCGGATTCAATTTGCTTATTACGCTTGTCAGGAGAACTATGAACCCAATAAAATTTGAAGAATTACCGGAAATCATTGATGGCCGACTGGTCGGTGTTTTCCCGGAACAGCTGAAACATAAACATATTCAGGATGTAACCATTGACAGCCGGCAGGTAAAACCCGGAATGGTGTACATTCCGGTTGTCGGTGAAACAAACGATGGACACGATTACATCCCGGATGCTATTGAAGCAGGTGCCGGCGCGGTTGTTTCGGAACGAACAGCAGACCGTCTGGGACTGAATATTGAAAATCTCGAGGAACGCGGCGTTCTTTTTGTCAGAGTCAAATCCGTGAAGGAAGCGCTGAAAAAACTGGCAGGATATAATCGTTCACTGAGTTCAATTCCTGTGATTGCCATTACCGGAAGTTCCGGAAAAACCACGACCAAGGATCTGATCGCTTCTGTTTTAAACCAGAAATACAATACGCTTAAAACAGAAGGTAATTTCAACAATGAATATGGAATTCCACAGACTCTTCTCAGGCTGGGTAAAGAACACGAAGCTGCTGTGATCGAGATGGGCATGGATCATATGCATGATATCGATCAGAGCATAGGCCTCGTTTTACCCCAGGTTGCTATTATTACCAATATAGGGAGCGCCCATATTGAAACACTCAAGACCAAGGAAAATATTCTGATTGCCAAATCAGAAATCCTGCAGACACTTAAGGAAAACCAGTTTGCACTGTTAAACGGGGACGATGAAATGCTGGACCGGGTCAAGAATGGATCGTTTGAAGTAAGGCGTTACGGAATCGATTCAGAACGGCTCGATCTCAGAGCCCGTGATTGTGTTTCAGATACCGAAGGCGTTCGATTTACAGTAGGAAATGACAGCTACAGACTTTCCGTTCCCGGTATTCACAATATTTATAATGCACTGGCAGCTGTCTGGGTCGGGCTGCGTCTGGGACTGACAGCGGAACAGATTCAGAACGGATTTGATCAGTACAAACCCAGCGCTCACCGGATGAATCTGATTGATGCAGACGGTATTACGGTCATTGACGACAGCTATAATGCCAACCCTGATTCCATGATGGCTGCACTGTCAGCACTCAAGGATACGGGCAATGCGGACCGCAGACGTGTCGCAGTCCTCGGCGATATGCTGGAACTCGGCGACAAAGAGCTGGTTTCACATCTGCAGGTGGGCAGAGAGGCTTCCAAACATGCAGATGTCATTTTTGGTGTGGGTCCGGCTGCCGTCAATCTGATGCGCGGAGCCATCGAAGTCAAGGCCAGTTTAAAAGGAAAATATTTTCCGGATACCGAAAAAGCAGTGAGAGAAATTCCGGAGCTTCTTAAAAAGGGTGATATTGTCCTGGTTAAAGGCTCGCGGGGAATGAAACTGGAACAGGTGGTCGATGCAATTTCCGGCAGGGAGACTGCTGAATGAGTAATCTTCAAATCGGAATGCTGTCGCTGCTGATCGCAGCCGTTTCTGTATGGCTGCTGGTTCCGGCTGCACTGCCGACACTGCACCGTCTGCATTTCGGACAGTCGATCCGTGAGGAAGGACCGAAAAGCCACCAGAAAAAATCAGGCACCCCTACCATGGGGGGCCTGCTGATTCAGGCCGGAATTCTTATCGCAGTCTGTATTGCCGGCCTGATTACCGGAAAGTTTTCCTGGTATCTCGTTCTGATTATGATCGTTTATGGTCTGATCGGATTTATTGACGATTTTATCAAGGTTTCTAAAAAACACAATCTCGGTTTGAATGTCGCACAGAAGCTGATTCTGCAGATTGCCGCAGCCCTGTTCTTTACGATTTATGCCGCTCATACGACCGGAACAGCTTTACTGGTTCCCTTTGCCGGTATGGTCGATTTTGGCTTCTGGTATTATCCGTTTACGTTTTTTGCCATTGTAGCAGTGACCAATGCTGTGAATCTGACAGACGGACTAGACGGACTGGCTGCTGGCTGTACAGCTGTTGTCATGATTTTCTTTCTGGTCGGCTCGTTTGCCCTTTCTCCGGCATACTCTGCTTTTGCAGGGGCTGTAATCGGAGGCTGCCTGGGCTTTATTCGGAATAATTCCAATCCTGCGGATATATTTATGGGTGATACCGGATCAATGGCACTTGGCGGTGCACTGGTAGGAATCGCGATTGTCACAAGACTGCAGATTTTTATTCTGATTGCTGGTTTTATCTTTGTCCTGGAAGCCCTGTCTGTTGTGATTCAGGTCGGTTATTTCAAGATATCACATGGCAAACGCGTTTTCAGAATGGCTCCGATTCACCATCATTTTGAACTGGGCGGTTGGAGCGAAACCAGAGTGGTCCAGGTGTTCTGGACTCTGAGTGCATTGTGCACAGCTCTGGCATTTCTTCTGCTTTAGCAGTATCATAAAAAAACAACTGCCGTGTCTGGACAGTCCTGTGACTCTCCTCTAAACACGGCAGATTTCATTTTGAAAGGTATTTATGAAAAAAGTACTTGTTATAGGCGCTGCCCGCACTGGTGCGGCTGCAGCCAGACTTTTGCTGGAATCCGGAATAGAAACAGTGCTTACCGACAATCGCAGCCCTGAAGCTGTTATGTCGGAATTTCCCGAAGCGGCGGGAGATTTGAAAGAGCTGGCAGACTTTGGCGGAGACCGTTTTGAAACTGTCTTCGGCACACAGTTTCCGGCTGACCGGGCACAGGAATTCGACCTGATCATCACCAGCCCCGGAGTACCTCCGGAAATACCGGTATTAAAAAAAGCCGGAGAGCTTGGCATTGATGCAGTAACGGATCTGGAACTGGCCTACCGTTTATCACCGGCATCATTTGTAGCGATTACCGGAACGAATGGCAAAACAACGACAACCACCCTTACAGGTGAAATATTTAAGGAATCCGGACGCAAGACAGAAGTCGTGGGCAATATCGGTCTGCCGGTTTCGCGGTTTGTCAGAGAGAGCCGCCCGGAAGACGTGTTCGTAACCGAAATTTCTGCATTTCAGCTTGACGGAATCAGACAGTTCAGACCCTCTGCTGCTCTGGTGCTCAATGTGTCGCCGGACCATCTCGACAGATACAAGGTTATGGAAAACTACGTCAATGCCAAACGCAGAATAAGCCTGAATCAGACTGCAGATGATTTTCTGGTACTCAACCTTGATGACCCGGTTGTCAGTGCCTTTGCTCAGGACCAGCCTGTCCGCAGGCTTTTCATCAGTACTGAACGTCCCGTCGAAAACGGCGCCTTTTACAAAGACGGTATGCTGTGGATTGCCGATGCAGGGAAAACAATACCTCTCGTTTCTGATCAGGAACTGGGAATAAAGGGTATTCATAATGTTCAGAATGCTCTGGGGGCCTCGGCACTGTCCTATTTCTCAGGGATCGACATGGAAGTAATTCGTAAAGTCCTGAGGGAATTCAAAGGTGTGGAACACCGCCAGGAATATATCTGTACACGCGGCGGGGTCCGCTATATCAATGATTCCAAGGGGACCAATACCAATGCGGCCATTATCGCCCTCAATGCCATGACCACACCGGTAGTTCTGATTGCCGGCGGATATGACAAGCATGAGGATTATACAGAATTTGTTCAGGCTATGAAGGGGAAGGTCAAGACACTTGTTCTTCTCGGTGTTACAGCAGATGATATCGAAAAAACAGCCAGAGATAACGGATTTGATTCGATCATTCGTAAAGATACTTTTGAAGATGCCGTAGCGGCTGCTACAGCGGCTGCAGTGCCGGGAGACACCGTACTGCTTTCTCCGGCCTGTGCTAGCTGGGGCATGTTTGACAATTATGAGGTCAGAGGTGACGAATTCAGGAAGCTCGCGCTCAGCCTCCCGGAATAATCCGACGGGTTCTGCGCAGACTGGAAGAAAAAGAACAGAAGCTGCCAGTCGGAAAGAGAGTGGCAGAAAACAGACGAAACAGGATAAACGGGGTAAAACCGGGACGGCCCGTAAAAATACAGCCGGCAGTACAGGAACGGCAAATCAAAAAAAACGCTCTCAGCGCAGTGATGTCTGGGGGAGAATGACGTGGCGGGGTTATCCACTCGACCGCCCTTTTCTGATTACACTGTTATGCCTTGTCGGAATCGGACTGCTCATGGTTTTCTCTGCCAGTATGTACACATCGGTTAACAACGGTGACAGTGGTTATTCATCATTTGTAAAACAGGGATTGTTTGCCTGCCTCGGTGTTTTAGTCATGCTGGTGATCAGTTGTATGAATTTTCGTGTTTTCAACGATTTTAACAAGTTGAAATGGGCGTTGATTATTGTAGGCGGACTGCTGGCGCTGGTACTGGTACCGGGAATCGGGATTAAGGTTAATGATGCGAGACGCTGGCTCGGATACGGGTCCCTGACTTTTCAGCCTTCAGAGCTGGCTAAAATAATCGGGATCATGTATCTGGCTTCTCTGATTACAACCTATCCGGAACGGATCACCAACTGGAAGGATCTTATTATATGGGTTTTTTTGCCAATGCTGGCTGTCTGCGGTCTGACAGCGATGGAACCGTCTCTGTCAGCGGCTATGGCTATTGCTGTGGGCATGATGGCAGTGCTGTGGTTCGGGATGCTGAACAAGAGGTTTATTACGCCGGTTGTACTGGTGGGACTGGGCATTGTCGGAGCACTTATACTTGCTGAAAGCTGGCGGTGGCAGAGAATTCTGGCCATGTTCTCACAGTCGACGGTGAATTATCAGATAAAGCAGTCACTAGTCGCTTTCGGCTCCGGCGGCTTGTTCGGAGTTGGTCTCGGAAACGGGAAGCAGAAGCTTTTGTTTCTGCCGGAGCTTGCCAATGACTTTATTTTTGCCAATATCGGTGAAGAATTCGGTCTGGTGGGCTGCCTGATCGTGCTGGGCCTTTACGGCTATCTGATCTACCGGGGCTTCCGGATTGCATTCGCATGCAAGAACAAGTTCGGGCAGTTATATACCTGCAGTGTCATGACACTGCTGGGATTCCAGGTTTTTGTTAATATCGGGGTTGCCATCAGCGCACTTCCTGTAACAGGCATGGCTCTGCCGTTTATCAGTTACGGGGGTACTTCGATTGTTGTACTTTTCGCAATGATGGGGCCCATTATGAATATTTCCCGGACTGTTTCGATTCCGGGAAAACGTATCAGGCTGTTTAACAGAACAGTCAGTCAGAAGAAGAAACGGAAAAAGCGTCATGGGACGCAGACAGAAAGGGGTACGCAGTGAAAATACTGATAGCTGCAGGAGGCACCGGAGGACATATTTATCCGGGACTTTCCATCGGCCAGAAACTGCGGGAAAATCATCCCGATGCCGAAATTATTTTTATCGGAAGTCATGTCGGAATGGAAAAGGATATCGTTCCGAAGTACGGCTTTCCGCTGGAATTGATCCGGGCCCGCGGATTTGAACGCGGATTTTCAAAAGAAACACTGGAGGCGGTCGTCGGCCTTTTCGAGAGCAGGCGTGACGCGAAAGAGCTGATCAGAAAGCATAAGCCGGATCTGATTATTGCTACCGGCGGCTTCACAGGCGCTATGCTCCTGAAGGAAGCGCAGCGCTGCCGGATTCCGAATATGATTCACGAACAGAATGCTTATCCGGGCCGGAGCAACCGGCTCACAGGCAGACATGCGGACCGGATCGGAGTGGCTTTCACCGAAGCAGAGCAGTATTTCCCGGAAAATAAGACCTTTCTCTGCGGCAATCCTGTCAGAGAAAGCTTTGTCAATCCAGACAGGAAAGCAGCCAGGAAAAAACTGGGCCTGGCGGATAACGAACAGTTTATTGTGGTGATGGGCGGCTCGCAGGGAGCGGTCAGCATTAACAGCAATGCTGCGGAAAGTGTTGTAAACTTTACGGAGAATCCGGGCGGAGAGATTCTGTCCTGGAAACTGCTCACCGGTAAAGGTCAGGATGAAGCGGTTCGCTCGTATTTGTGTGAACGGCTGGGTAACGTTCCGGACAATGTATCGATCGAACCGTATTCTACGGAAATGGATACACTGCTTGCAGCTGCAGATCTTGCAGTCGGACGGGCCGGAGCCATGTCTGTTGCTGAACTTTGTGCCTGCGGCGTTCCTTCCATTCTGATTCCCTATCCGCAGGCGGCCGGAGATCATCAGACCTTTAATGCCAGGGTGCTTGAAAATGCAGGAGCGGCGGTACTGATTCCGGATGCCCGGGTAACCGGACCGCTGCTTACAGAAACGATTCACAGTATTGTAACCGATCCGGATGTTCAGACAAAAATGTCGGAAGCGGCTGACAGTCTGAAAATAACGGATGCTGCGGACCGTTTTGCAGCAGAAGCGGATCGTCTTCTCGGTGGCGGGAATGCGGAAAAAGCGTAAACTCAGTGCCCGCGAACAGCGGAAAAAGGATCTGAAGAAGACACGGAGAAAAAATATACTCCGCAGAACCGTCCTGATCCTGATCTGCGCGGCAGCACTGGGTATGATCGGTTATTGTTTCGTATCGGCGCTCAATTCCGGCGTTTTCAATGTTAAAACCATTGAGGTTGAAGGAACGGAAATTATACCGGCTCAGACGATCATCAGTGAATCGGGTATCAAAGAAGGAGACAATATTTTTCTGGTCAATGCCAATGAAGCCAGCGGCAATATCAGTGAGAATCTGATGACCCGCAAACTGATTGTCAGAAAAGTGATGCCGGATAAAATAGTGATCAGTGTTCAGGAAAAACCCGTTTTGTTTGCCGTCAGTGATAATGGTCAGATCTGTTATTTCGGGGATGATCTGGAACTGATCACCAGAAGCGAGTACCTGACCAAATCAGATGTTCCGCTTATTTCCGGACTCAATTCCTACCAGATTTCCGGCATTGGTGATAAGATAACAGCAGAGCCTGCTTACAAATTTGACAATATCGTTAATATGCTCAAAACTTTTGAGTCAAACGGTCTTTTAAACAGGATTTCGGAGATCTCTCTTCAGCAGGATAATACCTACCGGATCATAACCAAGGACAATACAGTCATTACGGTTAAGGATACGGATAATTTTGGAAATTATTTTGGATATATTAAAACAGTAATTGAGAATGGGGAGAGTAATCTGGATATAAATCTGAATGCCGGCAATAATCCGATACAGAAACCACGAAGCTGAACAATAAAAAAACGAGATTTTAGGTATAATACAAGCCTGATTCTTGAAATTTGAGTGATTTAAGGTTACACTGAAAAAGTCAAAATGCAATTCTTGTATATTGACAATTAATTATGGAAATAAATTTTTATATAAATTAAAAGTTTGTTCGTTTACAGGAGGACCAAAGTGATTGAATTAGATGGCTACAATGATAATTTCGCCAAAATCCGAGTTGTCGGAGTAGGCGGCGGCGGAAATAATGCTGTTAACCGTATGATCGAATCCGGACTGAAGGGTGTGGATTTCATTTCTATGAATACGGATAATCAGGCATTGGCTCTTACGCTTGCTGAACAGCGGCTTCAGATTGGCGAAAAGACAACAGGCGGCCTTGGCGCGGGTGGTAATCCTGAAACCGGCATGAAATCGGCGGAAGAAAGTGCTGAAGCGATCAAAGAACTGATCGAAGGAACTGACCTTCTGTTTATTACAGCTGGTATGGGCGGCGGAACCGGTTCCGGTGCTGCTCCGATTATTGCGAAAATTGCCCGTGAAATGGGAATCCTCACAATCGGCGTTGTAACCAAGCCTTTCTCGTTTGAAGGTAAGGTTCGTATGCGCAATGCTCAGATTGCTTCCGGTTTCCTTCAGGATAATGTAGATGCTCTGGTTACAATCCCCAACGACAGACTTTTAAGAATGGCAGATAAATCGACATCTCTCAGAGATGCTTTCAAACTGGCTGATGATGTTCTGCTTCAGGGTGTTAAATCAATTTCCGACCTGATCTCTATGCCTGGTCTGGTAAGCCTTGACTTTGCAGATGTCAAAACCATTATGCAGGATGCAGGTCTTGCTCATATGGGTGTCGGATTTGGTACAGGAGAAAACAGAGCGGAAGATGCTGCCAAAGCAGCTATTGAATCCCCGCTTCTGGAAACAGAAATTGACGGTGCAACCGGCGTACTGCTCAACATTACAGCAGGCGAAGATCTGTCACTGTTCGAAGTAGACCGTGCTGCTACCATCGCCCGTGAAGCTTCTGATGAAGATGCCAACGTTATTTTCGGTGCTACCATCGACGAAAGCCTTGGCGATTCCATTCAGGTTACTGTCATTGCCACAGGTTTCCTGCCGGCTGAAGAAGTCGAACAGAAACGTGCAGAACAGGCAAAGGCTCAGGCAAAGGCAGAACACGCTCAGAATCTGAAACAGAGCCAGAAGAGTCATAAATCCTATGACGGTGAAATCAACATTCCCGGATTTCTGACCAGAGAATAATGCGCTGCCCTTTTTGCGGAAGTACAGACAGCCGCGTTCTGGACTCAAGGCCCGTGGAAGACGAAAACGCAATTCGCAGGAGACGTGAATGCCAGAACTGCGGAAAGCGCTTTACGACATGGGAAAAAACAGAAGTAATACCGCTTACTGTCGTTAAAAAAGACGGTGCGCGTGTTCCGTTTGACAGTAATAAAATAATGACAGGTGTCATGAAAGCCTGTTATAAACGCTCGATCCCTGTCGAACTGCTCAGAAGTGAAGTCAGCAGGCTCGAACAGGAACTGAATCAGAGCGGTGAAAATGAAATCAGCTCCGCCTATATCGGAGAAAAGGTAATGGATATGCTCAAGGGAATCGATCAGATTGCCTACGTCCGTTTTGCCTCGGTATACAGGGAGTTTAAAGATGCAGAATCGTTTATGGACGAGCTGCGTCAGCTTTTGGAAAAGGCCTGACAGTTTATGATGGATCAAACAGAAACAAGGATTTCTGAAAAAGAAATATATGACGGAAGAATTGTCCGTTTTCATGTAGATGAAATACGTCTGCCCAATGATGGCGAAGCCTCACGCGAGGTCGTGGACCATCTCCCGGGTGTATCAATTCTTACTGTAAAAGACGGCTGCTTTTATTTTGTCAAGCAGTTCAGATATGCGGTTCACAAACTGATGACCGAAATTCCGGCCGGACTGATTGATCCCGGCGAAACTCCGAAAGAAGCGGCGATCCGGGAACTTCAGGAAGAAGTCGGACTGAAACCGCGTAAACTCGAGTATTTGTGCAGTATCCAGCCTTCACCGGGTTTTCTGGATGAAGAACATACAATATTTATGGCTGACGAGTTTACAGAAAATAAATTAGACGAGGACGATGACGAGTTTCTTCAGGTTGTCCGGATTCCGATCCGAACCGCCCGTATGCTTTTTAAGCACGGTTATTTTGAAGATGCCAAAACAGTTTGCGCCCTGGGTTATTATTTCAGCAGATAAGAATATTGGTGACCGTAGACGGTCACCTTTTTTTATACGGGACATTTACGAAAAATACGGGAGATTATGACAGAACATTTTATTTTTTCAGGCCATGATACGACTGATCTGGCTGCAAGATTCGGCACGCCGCTTTATGTATTCAGCGAGGATATTTTTCTGGAACGCGCACAATCGCTCAAAGATGCCTTCAATAAAACCGGTGCGGATTATGAAATCAATTTTGCCGGCAAGTCTTTCCTGAATATGGCAGTCTGCAGACTGGTTGAAAAAGCCGGAATTTCACTGGATACTGCCAGTGGCGGCGAGCTGTTTACAGCTCTTAGTGCCGGTTTTAATCCGGCAAAAATCACGCTGCACGGCAATAACAAAACCGAAAAAGAATTAAAAGAAGCGCTGGAAGCAGGAGCAGGCCGCATTGTTGTCGATTCCGCTGATGAACTGGAACGCCTGGACAGACTTACCAGAGAAACCGGCATTAACGCCCGGATTCTTTTCAGAATCAACCCGGGTGTGGACGCGCACACCAATGAACTGATCAATACCGGCAAGACAGATACCAAGTTCGGGATCCCGCTCGAGGATGCCAGAGAACTTATCCTGACAACCCGGGAAATGCCGGGAGTTGAAACGATCGGCCTGCATGCCCATATAGGCTCTCAGGTTACCGATGAGGAGTGTTTTGTTGCAGAAGCGGATATTATGTCCGGGCTTTACAGCGAGCTGCTTACAGAGGGCCTGCCGCTTTGTGAACTGAATCTGGGCGGTGGCTTCGGAATTGCCTACAGACCCGGAGATGCTTCATTCGATCCGGCGACTTATATTCCGAGAATGGTGGAACGGATCCGGAAGATTTTCCAGTTAAAGGGTATAGAAATGCCCAGACTGATGATTGAACCCGGTCGTTTCTTAAGCGCAGAAGCCGGAATTACACATTATACAGTCGGAACACGTAAAAATATCAGGGGAGTCAGAACCTACGTTACAGTAGACGGGGGAATGGCTGATAATCCAAGGCCGGCTCTGTACGGAGCAGAATACGACGCGGTGATCTGCAACAGGGAAATGACTCCGGAAAACAGCAGAGCTGTACGTGTTTCAGGAAATGCCTGCGAAACAGATACATTGATTTCTGACATAAAGCTGGCAGATCCCCGTCCCGGAGACCTTCTGGCTGTCAGACATACCGGTGCTTATAATTACACCATGGCCAGCAATTACAACAGACTGCCCAGACCTGCGGTTGTCCTGCTTTCAGGCGAACGTTCAGACATCATTGTCGAACGTGAAACCTATGAAGACCTGATTGCACAGGACAGAATTCCGGACTGGCTGGAACAACAGAAAAAGGACTGAAATATTTCCGACAGGGATTCGGGCGCTTTCGATTCATTCTACAATGATCGGACAGAAATCCCCGGATTGCTGTAACTGCCGGAACCTGGAAAAGGAAAATAATGACAAATTTTACTAGCGCATCCTACTGGATGCAGATGCTGTTAAGTCTGCCGGGCATCATCACGGCAATCACGTTTCATGAAATGGCTCACGGATATGCAGCAGAAGCGATGGGGGATGACACAGCCAGACTGGCCGGACGTCTTTCCATGAATCCTCTGCGGCATCTGGATCCGATCGGATTTCTCTCCATGCTGATTTTTCATTTCGGATGGGCGAAACCGGTACCTGTCAACCCCATGAAATTCAAAGACAGACGCAAGGGTATGATTCTGGTAGCCCTCTCCGGATGCCTGACCAACCTGCTTCTCGGCTTTATCTCGATGGCTGCCATGTTCGCCACCATCGGCCTGAATAATACCTATCTGATGCAGATCCTGATGTACATGACCATGTATAATATCATGTTCGGTGTTTTCAACCTGCTTCCGATTCCCCCGCTTGACGGTTCGGATGTGCTGGCAGAATTTCTGCCTTACAAAGCACGGATGAGTTATCTGCGCTTTGGACGCTACGGAATGGTTCTGCTGCTGGGTATGATGATGCTGGGCTTGTTCGGTTATATCATCAGCCCTGTTGTCAACTGGATATACAATCTGTACGCAGTGATTCTTAACGGTATTTTCGGTTTATTCTGATGGATATCAGAGTCGGCGAGTTTGAAGGACCACTCGATCTGCTTCTGCATCTGATTGCCGAGCATAAAATAGATATTCTTGATCTTCCGATCGCTGAGATTACCGGACAGTATCTGCAGGTAATCCGGAGCTGGCAGGCATTTGATATGGATATTGCCTCTGAATTTGTACTCATGGCAGCACGTCTTCTGGAAATTAAATCCAGGATGATGCTTCCAAAGCCGAGAATCCAGAAGGAGGAGGAGGATCCGCGTGCAGAACTGGCGGCTCAGCTGCTGCAGTATTCTGCAGTCCGGCGGATTGCTGTCTGGCTGATGGCGCAGGAGGAACAGACCGTCTGTTCCTATACAAAAGATCCGGAATACCTTCCGGATCTGGAGAGCGGGATTATACCGGAATTCGGCCTGGAGGAACTGGCGGATGCGATCAGGCGCCTGACCGAACAGGAAAAGAAACCTGACCGCAGAACCGAACACATCGTTCTGGAAGAGTTTACGGTAGATGAAAAAAAGGACCTCCTGAGAAAGCACCTTCAGTTCAGTCAGACGGTGCTTTTTAACAGTCTGTTTCCGGAAGGACATGCCAGAAATCCAGAAGAGGTTGCTGTTACGCTGCTGGCGGTACTGGAAATGTTCAAGACCGGAGAGATTGATTTTCTACAGGAGGGACTTCACTGTGACATCCGAATATCAAAACGAGAAGATGGATTTTCTGATTCGGAACGAGACCAGGATCATCGGTCTGCTTGAAAGCATTCTTTTCGCAGCGGGTGAACCGGTTGTTGTTGCAGAAATTTCTGCTGCACTGAATATTCCCGCCGATCAGCTTGAAAACAGTATAGACAGCCTTGAAAAGCTCCTTGAATGTGAAGACCGGGGCATTCGGCTGGTGAGGACAGGGAACAGCATCAGCCTGGCTACCAAGACGGAAAACTATCCTCAGATCGCGGCAGTGCTGGGAAGAAGCCGCAAGCGGACACTGACCCGGGCAGCTTCTGAAGTACTGGCTGTGATTGCCTACAGACAGCCTGTCACCCGTGTCGATATCGATCAGATCCGCGGTGTCGGCAGTGCCGGCTCTCTTCAGAGACTGCTGGATGCCGGACTCATTGAAGAATGCGGCAGGCTGGAAGCGCCGGGAAGACCATGGCTTTACCGGACAACTGACGTTTTTCTCAGAACAGCGGGTATTGAAAGATTAGAAGATCTTCCGGAGTGGAAAGATTTCTGCGTTCCGGAAGAAGACAATACAGGCAGTGATCAGGAAGAGAATTGATATGAGACTTCAAAAATATATAGCCCATTGCGGCGTTACTTCCAGGCGCAAGGCGGAAACAATGATCCTTGACGGACGTGTCCGGGTCAACGGGGAAACGGTAAACAGACTCGGTACAGAGATTAAACCGGGAGACGTGGTGGAAGTGGACGGTTCACGGATTGAACCGGAAGAGAAACGTTATGTGCTGCTCAACAAACCGGCAGGTTATGTCTGTACCTCGGAAGATGCACATGCAGAGAAAACAGTTCATGATCTGATAGACGGACAGGAACGGCTTTATACTGCAGGGCGTCTGGATAAAGACACCGAAGGACTGATCCTGCTCACCAATGACGGAGAGCTCACCAACAAACTGACTCATCCTTCACACACCATCGATAAAACCTATGAAGCCATGGTTCAGGGCGTTCCTGCAGAAGAAGAGCTGAAAAAACTCAGAACCGGTGTCATGATCCTTGAGGATGATGAAAACAGCCGTACTGTCAGAACGGCACCCGCAGCTGTCCGTATCATGGCGGATCTCGGCAATGCCGCGCTGCTGGAAATTACCATCCATGAAGGCAGGAAACGACAGGTCCGGAAAATGTGTGCGGCCATCGGACACCCGGTTAAAAAGCTCAGACGTGTCCGCGAAGGCTGCCTGGATCTGAAAGGCCTGAAACCCGGTGATTATCGTGAGCTTACCAGGGAAGAGGTCAGCGCATTGAAAAAGGAAGCCGGGAAATGAAAGAACAGGAGCTGAGAGCTTCAAGTCAGGCGCAGCAGATTGTGGAACAAGTACTGACGAAAGGTGGGACAGCAGTGGATGCAACGGCCGGCAACGGTCATGATACACTGTTTTTATCACGGCTCGCCGGCACTGATGGCACGGTTCTTGCTTTTGATATTCAGGAACAGGCACTTGAAAATACGGCAGCACTGCTTGAAAAAAGCGGAGCCCCGGATAATGTGACATTGATACAGGCCAATCATGCCTGTTTTACAGAACCTGACAGACTGCCGGAACAGGTAGATGTCTTTATGTACAATCTGGGTTATCTTCCGGGAGGAGACCACGGCTGCATGACCGAATCCGGTGACACCGTTTGTTCCCTCGAGGCAGCAGTCAGCCGTCTGAAACCGGGCGGACTCATTACAGTCTGCCTGTATCCCCATAATCCTGAAGAAACAGAAAAAGTTGAAGCGTTCTGCAGGAATCTGACAGATGGTCTGTCTGCATTCATTGTGAAACGGTTGAACCGGAATAATCCACCGTTCTTAATCGTCATCACGAAGGAGGACGAATGAATCCTAAAGTTGCAATAATCGGTGCAGGACCGGCCGGCATGTGTGCAGCAGCAGCGGCAGCTCAAAACGGCTGGACTGCAGATCTGTATGATCATAACGAAAAGACTGGGAAGAAGCTTTTTATCACCGGCAAAGGCCGCTGTAATCTCACCAATGACCGTCCCATTGAGGATTTCTTCGACCAGGTGGTGACAAACGGGAAATTCCTCTATTCTTCGCTTTATACCTTTACCAATGATCAGCTGGAAGATATGATCGAAGCCGCCGGATGCAGACTGAAAACTGAACGCGGAGGACGCGTTTTTCCCGTCAGTGACAAATCAAGTGATATTCTCAAGGCTTTTAACCGTCTGCTTGTACAGAATCATGTGCACGTTATGCTCGGAACGCATATAAGCGCTCTGGTTTTAACAGATGATCACACCAGGGTATGCGGAATCCGTTTGAAAAACGGTGAAGTCCGTGATTATGATGCCGTTATTCTGGCAACCGGAGGCGTATCCTACCGATCAACCGGCTCTGACGGATCGGGTTTCCGAATTGCTGAAAAAGCCGGACATTCAGTCACAGAACTGCGTCCGTCGCTGGTAGGACTGGATACCAGGGAAGACTGGCCGGGAACACTGGCGGGTCTTACATTGAAAAATGTAAAACTTACTTTATATCGCCATCAAAAAGGCAAAAAAGTCCGTCTTTATGACGAACTGGGTGAGATGCTGTTTACGCACACCGGAATATCCGGACCGCTGGTTCTGTCTGCATCAGCCAGAGTTAAGGGCAATCCCTCACAATACTCGGTGGATATCGATCTGAAGCCGGGGCTGACGGATCAGAAACTGGATGCCAGAATTCTGCGCGATTTTGAAGAAGGACAGAACAAAAATCTGGATAATGTGATGGCAGGACTGCTGCCCAGACGGATGATACCTGTGATCATTGATCAGGCGGGTCTTATCCCTGATCAGAAAGCAGGAAGTGTAACCCGGGAACAACGGCATGCACTGGTACAGACGCTGAAAGCACTGCCCCTGAGAATATCCGGACTCGGCGATATAAACGGAGCGATTATTACCAGCGGCGGTATCCCTGTTAAAGAAGTGGATCCGGGTACCATGCATTCAAAACTGGTTCAGGGATTGTCTTTTGCGGGGGAAATGCTTGATGTAGATGCGGTGACCGGCGGATATAACATCCAGATTGCCTGCAGTACCGGCTGGCTTGCCGGCAGCAGTCTCGAGATCCCGGAAAAACAGCAGTCATAAAATAACAGCAGTCTAAAAAAAACAACAGTCGTAAAAAATCGGAAATTATGGAGAAAAAGAATGCAGATAGCCATTGACGGCCCTGCGGGAGCCGGAAAAAGCACCGCAGCCAAAATGCTTGCAAAAGAATTGAATTACCTTTATCTTGATACAGGCGCTATGTACCGGGCATTGACTCTGGCTGTACTCAACGCCCGGACCGATCTGAATGATCCGGAAAAAATTGCGGAAACCGCACTTGGCAGTACCGTGGATTTTGACAGCAGCGGCAGAGTGCTGCTTGACGGGGTAGATGTTGAGAAAGAAATACGTACGCCCCGTGTGGCTGCGCATACCTCTCAGGTGGCACCGGTGGCAGCAGTACGCCGTTATCTGACAGCCCGGATGAGAGAAATAGCCGGCGGACGCAATGTGATTATGGACGGACGGGATATCGGTTCGGTCGTTCTCCCTGATGCGGATTATAAGTTTTTTATCAGTGCAACACCTGAAGAACGTGCCAGAAGACGGCAGTCGGAATTTATACAAAAGGGTCTGGATACGGAGAACAGCTTCGAGAAGATCCTTGAAGATATCAAAACCCGGGATCGCAATGATTCGGAACGGGAAGAAAGTCCGCTTGTCTGTACGGATGATGCTGTACGGATCATGACGGATGATATGACCCCCGGAGATGTTGTGAACCGGATGATGGCAATGATTGAGAAAGGCGGAAGCAGTGTTTTATAATTTTATTCATAAAGTCGCCTGGCTTATTGTCAAGATCTGGTGGAGTCTGAAAGTCAGAGGGAAGGAAAACATACCGGATGAAGGACCTGTTATTATTGTCTCCAATCATCAAAGCAATCTGGATCCTGTTGCCATCGCTCTGCAGACTAAACGGCATATTCATTTTCTGGCCAAGCAGGAGCTGGCTCAGACAAAAATTACCGCATGGTTTTTCCGTCATCTGCTGATTATCCCGGTAGACCGGAAAAAAGTGTCGCCTAAAACCGTCAAGGAATGCCTGCGGGTTCTCAAGGATGGAGAAGTTCTTGGAATTTACCCTGAAGGAACCAGAGTGAAGGGTGAACGGATCCGGCCCATGAATGGATTTGTCATGTTTGCGATCAGGACTCAGGCAAAAATCGTACCGGTACATGTCCAGGGATCCGGAATGAGTTTCCGGAGTAAGGTCAATATGGTGATCGGAGAGCCATTTGAGCTGTCGGAATATTACGGACAGCGGCTGAAACCGGAAAAACTTGATGAAATAAGTCAGAATATTATGGACAATATCTATAATTTAAAATAAAATAGGGTGGATAGTTTATGCATGTTGTTGTAGCTGAAAAAGCTGGCTACTGTTTCGGCATCGAAAACGCAATGAAAATGGTCCGCGAGCTTCAGACGAAGAACGACGGACTGCCCATAACGACCCTCGGAGATATTTCGCATAACCGTCAGGAAACTGAACGGCTGCAGTCGGAGGGAATCGCAAAGGCAGACAGCGTTGACGAGGTGGATTCCGGTTACCTTGTTATCCGTTCACACGGAGTTGGCAAGGCAGAGATAGAAAAAGCCCGGGCGAAAGGGCTTCAGGTTGTGAATGCGACCTGTCCGTTTGTCCGTTCCATGCAGAAAAAGATCGAGCGTTACAGCGGACTCGGGTATCAGATCGTCATAGTCGGCGATAAAAACCATCCCGAGGTAACTGGTGCCTGCGGATGGTGCAGCAGTGAACCGGTTGTTGTAGGAAGCCTTAAAGAGGCGGAAGCACTTGGTCAATACGAAAAACTATGTGTAGTGGCGCAGACTACCATTATCGAAAAGAACTTTCTTGAGATAACGGAAGCGCTTAAAACAAAAACGCGTGATATCGTCATTCAGAATACAATCTGCAGTGCGACAGCCGAGAGACAGAAAGCGGCTGCCAAAACTGCCCGGAGCGTGGATGGAATGATCGTAGTAGGCGGATATCACAGTTCAAACACGCAGAAGCTTGCACAGCTCTGCAAAGCCTACTGCAAAAATACTTGGCATATTGAGACAGCCGGAGAGTTAAACCTTGCAGCTCTCGATGGGTGTGAAACGGTAGGAATCACTGCCGGAGCCTCAACCCCGGACTGGATCATCCAGGAGGTAACGGAAAGCATGGAAGAAAACAAAATGGCACAGGAACAGGTCGTCGACGGTATTCAGGCAGAAACAGCGGAAGCTCCGAAAACGGAAGCACCGGAAACTGCAGTAGAAGAAACTGCAGCACCGGCTGTTGAAGCAGCAAAGCCTGCTGATGATGTCGCTGATGAAGATTTTGACTTCGCAGCAGAAATTGAAGAAATGCCCACAATCAGAAAAAACAGTCCGATTACGGGTACAGTTCTCAGCGTCGATGACAATGAAGTGATTTTAAATATAGGATATAAGGCAGATGCCGTTATCCCAAAAAGAGATTACACATGGAAAGATGACGAAGCTCTGACAGACCTGGTTAAGGTCGGAGATACAATCGAAGCAATCGTCACAGATATGAACGACGGCGACGGCCGCGTTAAACTTTCCAAGATCAAATTCGACAATCACAAGATCCAGCAGAAACTTGCTGAAGCTTATGAAAACAAGACGGAACTTCAGGGTAAAGTCAAGAAGGTTTCAGGCAGCGGACTCATCGTTGATGTAGGATTCGCAGAAATCTTCATGCCGGCATCCCAGTATCATATCCGTTACGTCAAAGACCTTGAAGCACTGGTCGGCAACGACGTCCGCGGTATCATCATTGACTACAATGCAAAGCGCCGCAGAGCGATCCTTTCACAGAAAGTCATTCTGGAAAAGGAACTCAAGGAACGTCAGAAGATCCAGCGCGAAGCCAAGGAAAAACGTTTTGGCGAACTCAATATCGACGATGTTGTAACAGGTCGTGTCAAGACCATTACTGATTTCGGTATTTTCGTAGACCTGAACGGAATCGACGGTTTTGTACATCGTTCTGACCTCACATGGGAACGTAACAACGAACCTAAGAATCTCGTGGAAAAAGGCCAGGAAATCCAGGCCAAGGTTATTTCCAAGAACGAAGAAGACAAGAAGATCAAGCTTTCTGTCAAAGCGCTTCAGGAAAGACCGTGGGAACAGTTCATCAAGAACTACAAGGAAGGCGACGAAGTCGAAGTTCGTATTACTAATACACTTGATTTCGGTGCATTCGCTGAAATTATCCCGGGTGTTGAAGGCCTGATCCACGTATCAGAAATTTCATACGACCGTGTTGAATCCGTTTCTTCAGTCCTTTCACCGGGACAGACAGTTACTGTCAAGATCATCGGCATCAACAAGGACAAGGAAAAGATTTCACTGTCCATCAAGGCTACACTGCCTGAACAGGAACGTCCGCAGAGACAGCAGCGTCACAGCAACAACAACAATAACAGAAGCGAACGCAGCTACGATAACGGCGGCAACGGCGGCTATCGCAGAAACAGCGAAGGCGGCAACAAGGGCGGCGGAAGAAACAGAAAGCAGCAGTACAACAGAAATAAAACTGTTTACGAAGAAAACGCCAATGTTACACTGGGCGATGCTTTCGGCAGCCTGTTCGAAGGACTTGACTTCGACAACAACGACGATAACAAAGACAACGAATAAAAAAGAGCACCCCGAAAGGGGTGTTTTTTTGTTTTCTGCCGGGACATTAATACGGTTTTTCGGTACAAAAGAAACCTTTACTTCACTTTATCCGGGAATCCGCATATAATAAGACCGACAAAAATCAAAAGATGCATATTGTAAATTTTCAATAAAAATTTCTGACAGAGGTGACAAATGGGCGGTTTATTTGGTACAGCGTCAACAAAAGATTGTGTGAATGATCTGTTTTTTGGAATCGACTATCACTCACATCTCGGTACACACCGGGGTGGCATGGCGGTAAGTGGTCCTTCAGGGTTTCAGCGGGCGATTCATAATATTCAGAACTCACCGTTTCGGACCAAGTTTGAACGTGATGTCCAGGAGATGAAAGGATGTATCGGGATCGGCTGTATTTCTGACACGGATCCCCAGCCTATCATTGTACGGGCGCGCTTTGGCAGTTTTGTATTATCAACGGTCGGAAAGATTAACAATGCCGACGATATTCTCGATTCTATTTTCGACAAGAATCATGCGCATTTTCAGGAACAGACCAACGGCACCGTCAGTCAGACCGAAGTGGCTGCTGCTCTGATTGCCACCCAGCCTTCACTTGAGGAAGGTCTTGCTCTGGTTCAGGATACCGTGGACGGCTCACTGACCATGCTGGCGATGACGGAAGATGCAATTTACGCGGCACGCGACAAATACGGCAGGACACCTTTAATCATCGGAAAGAAGGAAGACGGCGGGCAGGCCTATGCTGTTTCCTTTGAATCATTTGCCTATCAGAATCTGGGTTACGTGGATGAAAAAATCATCGGACCTTCGGAGATTGTAAAAATCACACCGGAAAAACTGGAAACACTCAGAGAACCCGGTGAAAAAATGAAAATCTGTTCTTTCCTGTGGACTTATTACGGTTATCCGACTTCTTCGTATGAAGGTGTGAATGTAGAACAGATGCGGAACCGCTGCGGCGAACAGCTGGCGAAGCGGGATCAGGATGAAATTGAACTGGATTATGTTGCCGGTGTTCCGGATTCGGGGACGGCTCATGCGATCGGTTATGCCAATACTTCAAAGACACGTTTCGCCCGTCCGCTTATCAAATATACACCTACCTGGCCGAGAAGCTTTATGCCGCCAAACCAGAGTATGCGTGAAATGATTGCCAAAATGAAGCTTATCACAGTGAATCCGCTTATTAATGGAAAGAAGCTGCTTTTCATCGATGACTCGATTGTACGGGGAACGCAGATGCATGATACGGCAAGCTACCTGTTCGAACATGGTGCTCAGGAAGTTCATGTCCGTTCTGCATGTCCTCCGATTATGTATGCCTGCAAATATCTGAATTTTTCCCGATCGACTTCGGAATACGATCTGATCACCCGCAGAGTAATCCGCGAACTGGAAGACAGTGATAATGTTCCGGAAGACGTGATCGCCGAGTATGCAGATGCCTCGACAGACAGGCATCATAAAATGCTGGACCGTATTGCAGAAGAACTTGATTTCACCAGCCTGAAGTATCATGAACTGGAAGATCTGAAGGAGGCAGTCGGAATTGATCCCTGCAAACTGTGTACTTATTGCTGGGATGGTAAAGAATAATGCTTTCCCGGCTCTTCAGCTGCGGGCTGACCGGCCTTGAAGGAAGGATTATTACTGTCGAAGCCGATGTCAACACCGGACTGCCCCAGTTTCTGATTGTGGGACTGCCGGATATCGGTATTCGTGAATCGAAAGAACGGATCCGTTCTGCTGTCAAGAATTCAGGTTTCCGCTATCCTGCCGCCAGGACTACTGTAAATCTGGCGCCGGCGGATTTCCGAAAAGAAGGAAGCTCGCTGGATCTGCCCATCGCGCTTTCAATTCTCTGCGCCAGTGAACAGCTTTATCCTCATTCACGTGTAAGGGAAACCATCATTATCGGAGAGCTTTCGCTCAGCGGGGACGTCAAACCGGTCCATGGGGTTCTCCCTGTGGTCATGGCGGCAAGAGAGGCGGGCTTTAAAGCAGTTGTAGTCCCGAAACAGAACGTAGAGGAAGCGGCACTGGCCTCCGGAATAGACGTGTACGCAGTCGCGAGCCTTTCTGAAGCAGCCGATTATCTCAGACATCCGGAATGGTTCAGTCCCGAGCGGAGGCCTATACAGTGTCTTCAGACTGGAGCGGACAAAACAGGTGGCCTGGAAGACGGATCCGGTGTGGATTTTGCGGACATCAGAGGACAGTATCATGCCAAACGTGCGCTTGAGATTGCAGCAGCCGGAGGACACAATATTTTACTGTCCGGCCCGCCCGGATCCGGCAAATCGATGCTTGTCAAGGCACTGCCGTCGATTTTACCGGAGCTGACTCCGGAGGAGATGCTGGATATTACCAGAATATATTCGGTTGCTGGAAAACTGGGTGGCAGATCGCTGATTGCCCGGCGTCCGTTCCGGGCTCCGCATCATACCGTTTCTGCCAGCGCCATGGCAGGAGGAGGTGCCGTACCAAAACCCGGAGAAGTTTCCCTGGCCCATCTGGGTGTGCTGTACCTGGACGAGCTGCCGGAGTTTTCACGTGAAGCCTCAGAAATCCTGAGACAGCCGCTGGAGGATTCGCAGATTACAGTGACCAGAGTTCAGGCTTCAGTGACCTATCCTGCATCCTTTATGCTGGCTGCCAGTATGAATCCCTGTCCATGCGGTTGGCAGGGGACCGAGGGCCACGGGTGTCACTGCACCCCGGTTCAGGTCGCAAATTACCGCTCCCGGATTTCCGGTCCCTTACTGGATCGGATCGATTTATTTGTAAACGTTCCACAGGTTACCTACGGAGAAATAACGGGAAAGGCAGAAGCAGAGTCCTCGGCAGCGGTAGCTGGACGCGTTAACAATGCCCGTGAGATTCAAAACAGACGTTACAGCAGCCTGCCCGGGATTTACTGCAATGCAGATCTCGAGGTTTCGCAAATTGACCGGTATTGTCCTCTCGGAGAGGATGAATCTGAACTAATGGAAAAAAGCTACACTCGCTTCGGGCTTACGGCCCGCGGGTATCACCGTATTCTGAAGCTTGCACGCACCATTGCCGATCTTGCCGGTGAAGAGCAGATCTCATGCCAGCATATCGGTGAAGCGATTCAATACAGGACGGATGACTCTTTTCTGCATGGCGGAATATGAACGAATGGAATAATCATGAAATCAGAATTACTGTACTGGCTGTGGCTGGCTTCTGTAACGGAGCTGATTCCAGCTAAAAAATCCAGACTGGCCAGAGCACTGCCCGATCCGGCGGATATTTACGATGCCCCTCCGCAGCTGCTTCGGGAGATCGAAACCATTACCGGTGACGATGTGGAAAAAATCAGAAAACACCGGGATCTTCGTCCTGTAGTGGAAATGGCCGGGTATCTGCAGAAAAACAGAATATCGCTGATCACCATGAAGGATCCGGATTATCCGGATGCTCTGTTTGATCTGAAAGATCCGCCGGCAGTTCTGTTTGCAAAAGGAAACCGCAGGCTTATTCAGGCACCTGTGAAAATCGGTGTTGTGGGAAGCAGAAGCTGTACACCCTACGGGCGCGGACAGGCAGAAAAGTTTTCTGCCCGTTTTTCTGCTTCCGGTGTCGCTGTTGTCTCGGGACTGGCGGCGGGGATAGATGCCTCGGCGCACAGGGGTGCCCTGCGGTATCACGGCTCCACCATAGCTGTTCTCGGCTGTGGGATTGACCAGTGTTACCCGATGATCAACTGGGAGCTCTATGAACAGATTGCCAGAGATGGACTGCTGATTTCCGAGTATTATCCGGGCGAAAAAGCGCTGCCCTATCATTTCCCAACGCGTAACCGTATTATTTCCGGCCTTTCCGATGCCCTGCTGGTTATAGAAGCCAGACAAAAGTCAGGGGCGCTTATAACAGCAGGCCTGGCTCTTGATCAGGGAAAGGATGTTTATGCCATTCCCCAGAATATTACCATGGAAAAGGGATTCGGAAGTAACGAACTGCTCAAATCCGGAGCCTTGCTGGCAACCGAACCTGAGGACGTCCTGTTCGGAGTCTGTGCCGATCTGCGTGTTCGCAGTGGTCTGCAGGTTACTTCCCGGGATACTGCGGGTATAAAGCAGAAGCATAAATCCGGAAATTCCTTTGATCCTGCCAAAGAAAAATGCCTGACTGATCTCAACCGCCGCATACTCGGTAAAATTCAGGATGGCGCAGATACGCCGGACAAGCTTATTGAGGCAGCCGGGATCAGTATCATGGCCATGAATCAGGCTTTATCAGAACTGGAACTGGATGGATTTATCAGGATCGAGTTTGGCAGAATTTTTGCATTGTAGTACAATAGTATTTTATCCGGAGTCAGAAGCGTTTCCGGAATAAATTTAATCAGTAAAAAGGAAACAGTTATGGCTGAAACGCTGGTGATCGTCGAATCACCGTCTAAAGCAAAGACAATTAAAAAATATCTTCCGAAAGGATATGAAGTCCAGGCCACTATGGGTCATCTGGTCGACTTGCCGAAAAGCCGGCTTGGTGTTGATCTTGACAATAATTTCGAGCCTGATTACATAAAAGTACGCGGCAAGGCGCAGTTAATCAATTCCCTTATAAAGGAAGCAAAAAAAGCAGATCATGTTCTGCTTGCAACTGACCCCGACCGCGAAGGTGAGGCGATTGCCTGGCATGTTGCCAATTTTCTCGGGATTAATCCCGAAGACGACTGCCGTATCATGTTTCATTCGATAACCAAACGGGAAATTAACGAGGCTATCGAAAACAAGCAGCCGGTCAATCTGGATCTGGTGGATGCACAGCAGGCCAGAAGAGTCGTTGACCGTATTGTCGGATATTCCATTTCCCCGTTTCTGTGGAAAAAAGTCAAGAAAGGGCTTTCGGCCGGCCGTGTTCAGTCGGTTGTCACCCGTATGATCGTTGACCGCGAAGAAGAAATCAAGGCTTTTGTGCCCGAAGAATACTGGACACTGACAATCAACGCCAAGAAGAAGGGATCTCCGGAAATTTTCAAAGCTGTGCTCCATTCGGAAAACGGCAAGAAAATCCGTGTGGCCAATGAAGAAGAAGCGTCCAGACTGGAACAGATTGTCAGGGACAATGATCTGGTCGTCAGTAAAATCAAAAAAACACAGAGACAAAGCAAGCCGCCGCTGCCGTTTACTACATCTACGCTTCAGCAGGCTGCTTATGCACAGCTGGGCATGACTTCACAACGCACCATGCGGATTGCACAGCAGCTTTATGAAGGTCTTCCAATCAAGGGGAGAGGCCAAACCGGTCTGATTACCTACCTGCGTACCGACTCCACCCGCCTGGCACCGGAAGCAGTGGCTGAAGCTGCAGCTTTTATAGACAAAAATTTCGGTGATAATTATCACGGTGCCTCCAGAGCGGCGAAAAAGTCAAAGACCAACGTTCAGGATGCGCATGAAGCGATCCGTCCTTCTTCCGTGATGAATGATCCCGAAGAAATCAAGGATTCGCTGGATAAAGATCAATATCGTTTATATAAACTGATCTGGACCAGAATGCTGGCTTCCCAGATGGCACCGGCTGTCTACGATAAAACCAGTGCCGAAATGGAAGCTGGAAGCCTCACGTTCAGAGCCAGCGGCGAACGACTCGCGTTTCCCGGCTTTACAGCGGTATACCGTGACAAGGAAAGTAAAAACACCTTGCTTCCGGAGATGGAAACCGGTGAAATTCTGGAAAAGAAAAAAATCATCAAGGAACAGAAATTCACAACCCCTCCGGCCCGGTATAATGAAGGGACACTGATCAGCAAGCTCGAAGAAAACGGCATC
The DNA here is from genome assembly GCA_050945075.1 of Eubacteriaceae bacterium. Lineage (GTDB taxonomy): Bacteria > Bacillota > Clostridia > Eubacteriales > Eubacteriaceae > UBA7485. Next base: position 65,261 of record JBMNSG010000001.1, read on the forward strand.
GGCCGTCCGAGTACCTATGCTCCGACCATATCCACCATTAAAAACCGCGGTTATGTGGAAGTGGAAAACAAATATCTCAAACCGACCGAGCTGGGTTATATCGTCACCAACCTGATGAAGGAACATTTTCAGGATATCGTCGACATCAACTTTACTGCCAATATGGAAAAGGAACTCGATGATGTCGCCAGCGGTTCCAGAAACTGGAAGGAACTCATCGGCGGTTTTTACGGGGAATTCAAACCCGAACTCGATGCGGCCCAGGAAGCAGCACAGAAGGTGGAGATCAAAGATCCTGAATCAGACGAAATCTGCGAGCTGTGCGGGCGGCGTATGGTCATTAAAACGGGCCGTTACGGCAAATTCCTGGCATGTCCGGGATTCCCGGAATGCAAGAACACCAAGCCTTATCTTGAAAAGACTGGCGGAAAGTGCCCGAAATGCGGTACTGGAGATATGATCAAGCGTCAGTCTAAAAAAGGACGTACGTTCTATTCCTGTTCGAATTATCCGGAATGCGATTATATGAACTGGGATCTTCCGGTCAATATTCCATGTCCGGTTTGTGGTAAGACCATGTTCCAGAAGGGTCTTGGGAAACGAAAAAAATACTACTGCGAGGATCACGGGCCCCAGGAGGTTCCGGAATCTGTGCAGAATCAGGATAAAAAAGCTCAGACTACTTGATCGGGAAGGGTCTGACAGGAGGAAAAATGAAATTTGAAGCGACAACGATCTGCGCGGTTCGTCATAACGGACAGGCTGCAATCGCCGGAGACGGCCAGGTAACCATGGGTGATTCCGTGATCATGAAGGCAACCGCACGCAAGATCAGACGTCTGTATAACGGCAGAGTTCTTACCGGTTTTGCCGGAACAGTCGCAGATGCATTTACTCTTTGTGACCGTTTCGAAGAAAAACTGGAAGCTTACAACGGCAATCTTGAACGGGCTGCCGTCGAAGTTGCCAAGGACTGGCGTTCTGACAAGGCCATGAGAAAACTGGAAGCTCTTCTGATTGTCATGGATGAAAACACCACGCTGCTGGTTTCAGGGACGGGTGAAGTCATTGCACCAGATGATGATATCGCCGCGATTGGTTCCGGCGGAAATTACGCACTGGCTGCGGCCCGCGCACTCAAACGGAATGCTCCGGACATGACAGCAGAAGAAATCGCACGTGAAGCCCTCCAGATTGCTTCTGAAATCTGCGTTTACACCAACAGCAATATTATTACCGAAGTGCTGGATGATAAAACAGCCCTGCTTGAAGACAGTACCGGCGGTGTCAAAGCCATTGCTGATTCCGGTTCAGCGGGTGATCAGGCAGATGTATCGGAAAACAAGGGGGTCAGCAATGACCAGACGTTATGAACTGAATGAACTGACACCAAAGAAAACAGTTGAAGAACTCAACCGCTATATTATCGGTCAGGAAGAAGCCAAAAAAGCGGTAGCTGTTGCACTCAGGAACCGTTATCGCCGCGCTCAGCTCTCCGATGAGATGAAGGATGAAGTCACCCCCAAGAATATTATCCTGATGGGACCGACCGGTGTCGGGAAAACTGAAATTACCAGACGGATCGCGAAACTGGTAAATGCGCCGCTCGTTAAAGTCGAAGCGACTAAATTTACTGAAGTCGGATATGTCGGACGGGACGTGGAATCCATGATTCGTGATCTGGTTTCATCAGCTGTCCGCAAGGCGGAACAGGATATGATGGAAGCTGTCCGTCCTCAGGCGGAAGCTGTTGCGGATGAAATGATCACCGATGCGCTGGCCGGTTTGAAACGCAAGAAGAAGGATTCAGGCAGCAGTGTTTCACTGGGTTCGATTCTGCCTCAGAAAAAACAGGTTTCGACCGAAGAACAGGAAGCCAAGCTCAGAAGCCGCAAAGAAAAGCGCGAGGAAATCCGCAAGAAGCTGGCGGCCGGAGAACTTGAAGACGAGCAGGTTACCATCGAGGTGGAAGACAAGGGAAGCACGTCGATCGGGATGGCCGGCATGGAGGATATGAACATTAATGTCAATGAAATGTTCTCCGGAATTCTTCCTTCCAAAACCAAAAAACGGAGCATGAAGGTCAAGGATGCCAGACGGATCCTGGTAGCACAGGAAGGCGACCGCCTGATCGATAAAGATGAAGCGGTGGAACGCGGCATTCGCAACGCCGAACAGAACGGTATTGTCTTTATCGATGAAATAGATAAGATTATCGGGAATTCCGCCGGAACTCAGGGACCGGATGTTTCCCGTGAAGGCGTTCAGCGCGATATTCTTCCTATTGTTGAAGGCAGCATAGTCAATACCAAATACGGTCCTGTCCGCACTGACTATATCCTGTTTATCGGATCGGGTGCTTTCCATTCAGCAAAGGTTTCAGACCTGATTCCCGAGCTTCAGGGGCGTTTTCCGATCAATGTGGAACTGGACTCCCTTTCACGCAAAAACTTCGAGGAGATCCTGACTCAGACCGAAAATTCGATACTTAAACAGTATACTGCTCTGCTGGAAACAGAAGGACTGGAACTGGAATTCGATAACGGAGCAATAAGCCGGATCGCAGAAATCGCTTTTCAGCAGAACGAGCTGGAGGAAAACATCGGTGCCAGACGTCTGCATACAGTTCTGGAAAAACTGCTGGAGGATCTTTCCTTCCAGGCTCCGGATCTGGACGACAAGCATGTCCTGATTGACCGTGATTATGTGGACCGGGTATTCGGACCGGTGGAAAGTGAAAAACAGAACTACAGCAAGTACCTGCTGTAATTGATATGGACCGGGGAGGAATCAATCTTCTGATTGACCTGACCCCGGTTCTGTTGTATTATATTAAGGTATGTTATTACGCACGCCTTCCAGTGATCCGGTCGGTGCCCGCAGGGGTCTCCGGATACAGCAGGAAGACGGAGGAAAAAACCAGGAGGATTTATAATGGGCGTTGTATCAATGAAACAGCTGCTGGAAGCAGGGGTCCACTTCGGACATCAGACAAGAAGATGGAATCCTAAAATGGCTCCGTATATCTTTACGGAACGTAACGGGATCTACATCATCGACCTGCAGCAGACAGTTAAGAAAATCGATGAAGCATGTGATTTTGTCCGTGAAATTTCAGCAAACGGAGAACAGGTTCTGTTTGTCGGAACAAAGAAGCAGGCTCAGAATTCAATCGAAAACGAAGCAAAGAGAAGCGGCTCCAACTATGTCAATCACAGATGGCTGGGCGGCACACTCACAAACTTTGAAACCATCAAGAAACGTATCGATCGTTTGAAGGAACTCAAGGCTATGGAAGAAGACGGAACATTTGATCTGCTTCCGAAAAAGGAAGTTATCAACCTGCGCCGTGAACGTGAAAAGCTTGAAAAATTCCTCGGCGGAATCGAAGACATGAACCAGATGCCCGGTGCCATGGTTATCATCGACAGCAAAAAGGAACGTATCGCAGTTGCTGAAGCCAAGAAGCTCGGTATTCCGATCGTATCTATTGTCGATACCAACTGTAATCCTGACGAAATTGACTATGTCATTCCTGGGAATGACGACGCAATTCGTGCTGTTGCACTGATTCTGAATGTTCTGGCAGAAGCTGTCATCGACGGCAAGCAGGGCCAGGCTGAAGAAGAAGTTGTAACAGAAGAAACTGCTGAAGAAGCAGCCGTATAAATTTGATATTGAGCCGTTCCGGATCGGAGCGGCTTATTTTAAGCAGAAAACAGGGAGAGATCAATGGCAGAAATTACAGCTAAACTCGTAAAAGAACTCAGAGAAAAGACCGGCGCAGGCATGATGGACTGCAAAAAAGCTCTGGTCGAATGTGATGGAAACGTCGAAAAAGCAGGCGAATACCTCCGTGAAAAGGGCATCGCAGATTCCGCTAAAAAGGCCGGCCGTATCGCCGCTGAAGGAATCGTCGAATCCTACATCCACATGGGCGGAAAGATCGGAACACTGGTCGAAATCAACTGTGAAACAGACTTTGTTGCCCGCAACGAAGACTTCAAGCGTTTTGCAAGAGACGTAGCCATGCATATTGCTGCAGCAAATCCGAAATATCTGAGCCGTGAAGAAGTACCGGCAGAAGAAGTAGAACATGAAAAGGAAATCCTCAGAATTCAGGCTCTGAATGAAGGAAAACCGGAAAAGATTGTTGAAAGAATGGTCGAAGGCCGTATCAACAAGTTCTACAAGGAAATCTGCCTGCTGGATCAGGATTTCGTAAAGAATCCCGACCAGACAATCGAAGATCTCGTTAAAGAACAGATCTCGACAATCGGCGAAAATGTTAAAATCAGACGTTTTGCCCGTTTCGAAATGGGTGAAGGTCTGGAAAAGAAGAACGAAGACTTCGCAGCAGAAGTTGCCGCTCAGATGAAATAGCATAAAAAAATGACGTGATCGCTGAAAAGCAATCGCGTCTTTTTTTTATGCTGAATTACGTTTGATCAGACTTGTAGATACTTCGGTCTTAGTAGAATGAGGCCTGGGATTTCTGATTAACTGAATCAATTGTCTGGCTGCTGTCTGTCCCATAAACTGTCTGGGAACGTCCACAGTGGTGAGAGCAGGATCAATAATTCTGCTTTCAGAAATGTTATCGAAACCTACAACTGCTATATCATCAGGAATCTTATAGCCACAGTCCTTTAATGCCTTTACAGCTCCGATTGCGATCAGATCATTGTCTGCAAAATAGCACGAAGCCAGTTCCTGCTTATTCTTGATAATTTCTGTCATATCTGAATAAGCACCGTCGATGGAAGGCGGGAGGTCGTGTATAATACAGTTTGAAACAGACATACCGTGTTCGCGGACAGCTTTATAAAAACCATTGGATCTTTCAAAAAAGTTTTCAATTGGATACGTAGATTTCATATACCCCGGGTGACACTGATACTTATTAATCAGATAATCAGTTGCCAGATAAGCCCCCTGCTTATTATTGATTAAAACACTGTCGCAGTTGGCAGTATCAAAATAACTGTCCAGTAAAATAATTGGAATTGAAAGTTTGGCAAACATGGTATAGGTTTCTTTTCTCATTTCAGTTCCGAGCAGAATGATTCCGGCGCAGTCAGATATCCGGATATCTTCTATATACTTCTGGATATCGTCATTTTTTTCCGAGAGCTGCAATATTTTTAATTTATAGCCATCTTTTGCACACACTTGTTCAATCCCTTCTGTTATTTCAGAAAAAATTGGTAAATATGACATGATTGTTCCATGAGTCCGGTACGTGATTTGATAAATGCTTCCTTTATCGACTTGTTTACTGTCGATTCGTGAGAAATCATAACCATATTTTTCAGCTGCCTTTATAACTCGTTGACGCGTTTCGAGGCTGACTCCGTTTTTATTGTTTAAGGCCATTGATACAGCAGCCGCAGATAGATTCAATTTTTCTGCAAGTTTTTTTGCGGTTATTGACACTTTACATTTCCTTTCGAATATCTTTATTTATTATAGTCTTCAGTAAATAAAAATACAAACATTAAGTTTATATGTGAATATAAATTAAGATGTATTTTCATTAAATATTCATCAAAATGAAAATATTACATAAGTAATGCAAATTGAAAACAACAATCATTGAAAATTTATCGATGAATTTATTAAAAATCGAAAAATTAATACAAAAATTAATCTATAAAAACTTAATATTTAGATGTAATTAAGTAATAATGAACTTATAATAAAACTCATAAGAAAACAAATTTCAAAGGGGAAACAAAATGGCAAAGAAAAATTACGATGATCTGGCAACTAAGATTGTCAACGGCGTTGGAGGGGCAGGCAATGTCGTTAGTCTCGGACACTGTATCACCCGGCTTCGATTTGTATTAAAAGACGATGCTCTTGCAGATCGGGAAGGTATTAAGAATCTTGATGGAGTCATATCACTCATTGAGAAAGGCGGACAGTTTCAGGTCGTAATTGGAACAAATGTTGGAGATGTATTTGATGCAGTAAATAAAGTTCCCGGAATGCCCCAGACCGGCAGTGGAGAAACGAAGAAAAACTCTGCGAAAAAGAATAATCTCTGGGGGTCGTTTGTAGATGTCATTACTGGAATATTTACACCGTTTTTAAGTGCAATGGCGGCAGCCGGTATTTTGAAAGGACTCCTGATCGCTGCAGCTACATTAGGCTGGATGAACAGTGAAGGTGGTACCTATATAATTTTATACGCTGCTGCAGACGGATTTTTTATGTTTATGCCGGTGTTTCTGGCTTATACAGCAGCAAAGAAATTTAATGCAGATAAATTTATATCCGTAACCATTGCGGCGGCTCTGCTTTATCCAACTTTATATCAAGCCTATACAGATGGGACATCATTAACGTTTCTGGGTATTCCAGTAACTTTAATCAGCTATCGTTCTACAGTACTTCCGATTATTGTTGCGGTTTATGCTCAATCGAAACTTGAAAAATTCCTGAATAGATACCTGCCGGACCTGGTCAGAAACGTTCTCCGTCCGGTCATCACACTCGTTATTATTGTACCAGCTTCATTCCTGATTATCGGCCCTGTAACTGACTATGTAGGACAGGGAATTGCCTGGGCAACAAATCTGGCAATGACAGCAGCTCCGATCCCGATCGGATTTATTTTAGGATTCTTCTGGCCGCTTGCGGTAATGGCAGGTATTCATTGGGGATTTATTCCAATTGCTATTAATACACTTGCACTGACTGGAAGAGAAACAATGATAGCTGTTACAGGACCGCTTAATATGGCTCAGGCTGGTGCAACACTCGGAGTTTTCTTAAAAACCAAAAATAAAGAATTAAAAGAGTTTTCCGGTGAAGCTTTTATTTCAGCCTTCCTGGCCGGTATTACTGAACCAGCTATGTATGGTGTTACATTAAAGTATAGAAAACCATTCTATTTTGTTATGTTCTTTTCCGGCGTTGCGGCGGCGATTATCGCAGCAGTTGGAGGTGGTATGACTGCTTTTGCAGGTCTTTCGATCCTTACCATTGGTGTATATGCCGGCAAAGGATTCCTGGGTGTTTGCATAGCTTGTCTCGTTGCATTTTTCGGATCAATGATCTGTACGTATCTGTTTGGATTTAATGACAGTATGATTGAATCAACCGAAGAAGAGGTTAATGATAATCCGATTCCTGTAGAAGCTTAAAATCAGGAGAAATAAATGCTCAGTATAAATAACAACAGGACTTTGACCCAAAACGGTACTCCATTTTTCTGGCTGGCAGATACGGTTTGGAGTGCTTTTACCAGTATGACTGATGATGAATTTGACTTTTATCTGAGAACCAGAGCACAGCAGGGCTTTAATGTTCTACAAATCAATATCTTGCCCCAATGGGATCGTTGCTGGGTACCTGCTCAATATCTTCCGTTTCGTACTGAATCAGACAGTAAATTTGATTTTTCTACCGGCTTTCAGAATGATTATTTTAATCATGCCCGGGAAATATGCCAAAAGGCAACGGAAGCAGGATTTACGGTGGCACTGGTCGTATTATGGAGTAACTATGTTCCAGGAACATGGGCTTCGGGGATTAACTCAGATAATATTATGCCCGAATCGATGTTGAAAGATTACTGTAGAAAAGTTACTGAGTCATTTGATGAATTCGAACCGGTTTATATTATCAGCGGTGATACAGATTTTGATACCGCCGATGCAGTTCGATATTATTCCATCATTTTAGATGAAATGAACAGACTCAGTCCTGATTCTCTTAAAACCATGCATATTAAGGGGCGATATACATATCTGCCGGAGACAATTGCAGATAAACTTGACTTCTATTTGTATCAGTCAGGGCATAACAGTGCTTTTCCTGAGAAACCATATACAATGCCAATGGAATTTCGGGAAAAGTATCCGTTGAAACCCCTGATTAACAGTGAGCCGTGTTACGAGCAGATGGGTTACAGCGGGCATAAATATGGTCGATTCGACTGCTTTGATGTCAGACGTGCAGCCTGGATGAGTCTGTTGTCAGGAGCAGATGCCGGCATTACCTATGGGGCTCATGGTATCTGGAATTGGCAGAAAACCGGGATGCCGGTTAATCCGAATACAGGAGAAGGATTTGATGAGGCGATGCCATGGCAGGATGCCATTCAATTTCCAGGAGCCTGGGATTACGGTTATTTAAAATATTTCCTTGAGAGCAGGAATATTACAACACTGATTCCAACTAAAATTGTTTTGAATGAGACTGATGAAATCAGGAGTGCTGAAACTCCTGACGGGAAAATAAATCTGATTTATGTGCCATCTAACACTAAAGTCAGGTTAGATAAAGAATTCACAGATAAAAAGATCAAAACGATTGATCTGACAACAAAGCGAATTGCCAGTCCTGTAGTTTTCTGTAAAGAGGGAACGACAACTATTGGACTCTGCCCTTTCAAAAAAGATATTTTAATAGTCATAGAAGATTAAAGTCATAACAGGTTTTGACTGATGACAATTCTATCACTGGAGATTTGAAACTATTATTTAGACAAATGAATGCAGACCCGATTGCCGTATGGGTCTGCATTGTTTCAGTCATTATAATAGGAATAGTCTGAGTTATAAAAATGCAGATGAAGCTTTTGTCTATTGACATAGCATAATCAAAAATCGTAATCGTTTAATATGATAATACGGCGATTTACATAGATTTACAATAACAAATCAAAAGGAGAAAACACGATGCCCCATATTAAACTGGGCTTTGCCCCTACTCGCCGCAGCATTTTCAGTGCGCCGGATGCTGTCAAATACAGAAATCTGACAGCCGATAAACTGGCGGAACTGGGGATTGATTTTGTGGATATTACCGACATTAACCCTGAAGGTCTGCTCTATAATGATGCGGACATGAAACAGATCGCAGAAAAATTCAGAAAAGAAAAAATAGACGGGCTGTTTCTGCCGCACTGCAATTTCGGAACCGAGTACGAATGCGCCAGACTGGCAAAAGAACTGGATGTTCCGGTTCTCCTGTGGGGCCCCCTGGATGAACGGCCGGAGCCTGACGGTGTCCGTCTTCGTGATACTCAGTGCGGACTCTTTGCGACCGGTAAAGTGCTGCGCCGTTTCCGGATTCCGTTTACTTATATGACCAACTGCAGACTTGACGATCCGGTCTTTGAACGGGGACTGCGCGATTTTATGGCAGTCTGTAATGTAGTCAGAGCTTTCCGGAATATCCGTATTCTGCAAATCTCGACCAGACCTTTTGATTTCTGGACAACCATGTGCAATGAAGGCGAATTGCTCGAGAAATTCAATATTCAGCTGGCGCCAATCCCGATGCCTGAGCTGACAGCAGAAGTCCAGAAGGTAAAGAAAGAAGGACATGAAGTCAAAGCAGTGATGCAGTACTGTCGCGAAAATATGGAAATCTGCATTCAGGAAAATGAGCTTGAAAATGTAGCGGCGTTAAAGGCAGCGATGAAAAATCTGGCAGAACAGTACGGCTGTCAGGCCATTGCCATTCAGTGCTGGAATCAGCTGCAGGACGAACTTGGAATTATGCCCTGTGCAGCCAATTCACTATTGAATGACGAAGGTATTCCGGTCGTCTGCGAAACGGACATCCACGGAGCTGTTACTTCGCTGATGGTAGAGGCAGCCGGGATGGATGAAACCAGAAGCTTCTTTGCTGACTGGACCATTCGTCATCCGGATGTGGAAAACGGGGAACTGCTTCAGCACTGCGGTCCCTGGCCGGTCTCTATTGCCAGAGAAAAAGCGAAACTGACGTATCCGCTGGCCTTTGATTACCCCGGCAGTATCACGGCCGAAGCAAAGCATGGAGACGTCACCCTGGTGCGTTTTGACGGAGATAACGGAGAGTATTCGCTGCTGCTCGGTAATGCCAGAGGTATTGACGGACCCAAGGGTATGGGCACCTATTTATGGGTGGAAGTCGATAATATCAAGCGGCTTGAAGCAAAAATCGTTGAAGGACCCTATATTCACCACTGCGTAGGCATTCACAAGGATGTAGTTCCGGTACTTTATGAAGCCTGCAAATACATAGGTGTGACGCCTGATCTTTACGATCCCATTGAAGAAGACGTAAAAGCCTACCTGCGCGGAGAATGAACAGACAAAGCATGATAAATAACAAGGAGAATCAGATGAGCGAATTAGGCAGACTGGCTTATGATCTCAGAAAAAATACAGTCGATATGATCGTCGAAGGAAACGGCGGCCATATCGGGGGTGATATGAGTGTTATGGAAATTCTGACGGCTCTTTACTTCAGCCAGATGAATATCAGCCCCGAAAATCAAAATGATGCAGAGAGAGACCGTTTTGTTTTAAGCAAAGGACACTGTGTAGAAGCTTATTATTCAGTGCTGGCGGCAAAAGGATTTCTGGATATTGACGAAGTCACAGCTGGTTTCAGCAAATTCGGCTCAAAATATATCGGTCATCCCAACAATAAACTCCCGGGAATCGAGATGAATTCGGGGTCTCTGGGACATGGACTTCCGGTTTCAGTGGGAATGGCGCTGGCAGGGAAGATGGACAACAAAAACTACCGTGTTTACACCGTAATGGGTGACGGCGAACTGGCAGAAGGTTCCGTCTGGGAGGCAGCTATGGCAGCATCCCAGTATAAACTCGACAACCTCTGTGCTGTTGTGGACAGGAACAGATTACAGATATCCGGCAATACGGAAGACGTGATGGGGCAGGATGACCTGCATCAGCGTTTTGGGAGCTTTGGATGGCATGTGATCGACGTGAAAGACGGGAATGATATTGGCCAGCTGAACGAGGCTTTTGAGCAGGCAAAGCAGTTTTCCGGAAAACCCACGGTTGTGATCGCCAATACTGTCAAAGGAAAAGGATCTGCGGTCATGGAAAACAAAGCAGCCTGGCACCATCATGTTCCGACGCCGGAAGAATACAGTCAGATCATGAAAGATTTTGAATCAGGAAAGGAAATGCTCTGAGATGAATACAGTACCGAATCGTAAAGCCATCTGTGACGTTCTGGTGGACGAAGCAGTCAGAGACAGGGATATTGTGGTTTTGTGCAGTGATTCCAGAGGATCTGCTTCACTGGCTCCTTTTGCCGATGCCTTTCCGGAACAGTTTGTGGAAATGGGAATTGCTGAACAGGATCTGGTCAGTGTAGCAGCAGGTATGGCTAAATGCGGGAAAAAGGCTTTTGCAGCTTCCCCGGCTTGTTTTCTTTCAACAAGAAGCTATGAACAGTGCAAAATTGATCTGGCTTACTCTGATACCAATGTCAAACTTATTGGCATAAGCGGCGGTATCAGCTATGGTGCTCTGGGTATGAGTCATCATTCAGCCCAGGACATCGCAGCCATGTCCGCAATTCCGAATATGCGTGTTTATCTGCCCAGTGACCGCTTTCAGACAGAAAAGCTGGTAGATGCTCTGTTAGATGATGAAAAGCCTGCCTATATCCGTGTCGGAAGAAATGCTGTCGAAGATGTTTACGCCGAAGAAAACTGTCCGTTCGAAATGGACAAAGCAACAGTGGTCAGAGAAGGCAGTGATGCCGTGATCATTGCCTGCGGAGAAATGGTCAAGCCTGCGGTTGATGCAGCGAAGCTTCTGGATGGGGAAGGCATCAGTGCCGGTGTACTGGATATGTATTGTGTAAAACCGCTTGATACAGAAGCAGTGATCAAGGCTGCTTCCGGAGCGAAAGCCGTTGTAACAGTGGAAGAGCATTCTCCTTTTGGCGGACTCGGCTCAATGGTCAGTCAGGTCGTGGGACGCGAATGCCCGAGAAAGGTCATCAATATTTCGCTGCCGGATGCTCCGGTCATTACCGGCAATTCACAGGAAGTATTTGATTACTATGGAATGAATGCCGAAGGCATCGCCCGGACGGTCAGAGAAGTACTTGCCTGAGAGCACAAGAATTTGCAAAGGAAACGGACTTGGAAAAGAAATATGTGCTGGCGATAGATCAGAGTACTCAGGGAACCAAAGCACTGTTGTTTGACCGTGCCGGGAAAGCAGCTGCAAGAGAGGATATTCCTCATAAGCAGATTATCAATGAAAACGGATGGGTTTCTCATGATCTCAATGAGATTTATTCGAATACCATCGAGGCGGTAAAAAGACTGCTTGCACAGACAAAAACCGAACCGGAGGAAATTGACTGCATCGGCATCAGCAATCAGCGGGAAACATCTGCAGTCTGGGACAGAAAAACAGGAGAGCCGCTGGCAGAAGCCGTGGTCTGGCAATGTGCCCGTGCACAGTCGATCAGTGACCGTATCCGCAGACAAGGATGTTCGGAAATGATCCGCAGCCGGACCGGACTGAATCTTTCTCCCTACTTTCCAGCATCAAAATATGCCTGGCTGCTCGAAAATATACCGCAGTTAAAAGCAAAACAGGAGCAGGGAAGCCTCTGCTTCGGGACAATTGACACCTGGCTTCTGTTCAGACTGACAGGCGGTCAATGCTACAAAACAGACTATTCCAATGCCAGCCGTACACAGCTTTACAATATCCGCAGCCTCTGCTGGGATACTGATATCTGCGCGCTGTTCGGGATTGAACCCGGACTGCTGCCGGAGGTCTGTGAGTCCGGCAGTATGCTCGGGACAACCGGTCTGGAAGGGACTTTCCCGGAGCCTGTTCCCATCTGTGCGATGATTGGTGATTCGCAGGCGGCTCTTTTCGGTCAGGGATGTATCCGGCAGGGAATGATTAAATCGACCTACGGGACCGGATCATCGGTGATGATGAATACCGGCAGTTATCCCGACAATCATGAAACGGGGCTGGTCACTTCTATTGCCTGGGGAATAAACGGAACCGTCGATTATGTTCTCGAAGGGAATATTAATTATACAGGTGCTGTAGTGACCTGGCTCAAGGATGATATGGGGCTGATTCAGTCTCCAGGGGAAACTGAGAGCCTGGCCCGGGATGCAAGTCCAGTTGACAATTGCTATCTGGTCCCGGCCTTTACCGGACTGGGTGCGCCTTACTGGAACAGTCAGGCCCGCGCGGTTATAAGCGGCATGAGCCGTACTACAGGGAAAAAAGAAATTGTCCGCGCAGCCCTGGAATCAATAGCGTATCAGATTACCGATATTGTCACACTGATGAAGGATCAGACCGGAATCGATATACAGGAGCTGTGTGTAGACGGCGGCCCCACGAAGAATCATTATCTGATGAAATTCCAGAGCGATATCCTGAATATTCCTGTGACACTGCCGAAATGTGAAGAATCATCCGCACAGGGAGCGGCTTATCTGGCAGGTTTGACTTCCGGTTTTTATGATGATAATGAATTGTTCAAGCGTTCGGAACGGACTCAGTTTCTTCCGGAGATGGAAGAACGCGATCGTTCAGAAAAATACAAGGGCTGGAAACAGGCAGTTGCCAGAGTCCTGATCTGACATGACTTAAAAAAAGAAAATAAAGATGCACGACAGTATTTGACGCTGCGGGCTTTTGTTTTCAACCGGGATTGAATATTCTATAATAAGTTATGTAAAGAATCGAAGATGAAAGAATCGAAAAGGAGAGTTCAATTATGAAAAGGCATTTAAAACCGTTTCCGTCGGATTTCCTCTGGGGTGCGTCCACTTCCGCTTATCAGGTGGAAGGTGCCAGCCTGATTGACGGAAAAGGCCCGTCCTGCCAGGATGTCAAGAAGGTACCGGAAGGAACATCTGATCTGACTGTCTGTGCGGATGAATATCATCGTTATAAAGAGGATATCGCGCTGATGGCGGAAATGGGATTCAAGGTATACCGTTTCTCGATTTCCTGGTCACGCCTGATCCCTGAAGGAACCGGAGACATCAATCCCAAGGGCGTGGAGTACTACAATAATCTGATTGATGAATGCCTGAAATATGGAATTGAACCGCTTGTGACTATGTTCCACTTCGATATGCCCGCAGCACTGAATGATCGCGGCGGCTGGTCCAACAGGGAATCGGTGGAGTGGTTTGAAAACTTTGCCCGGGTTATGTACCAGGAATTCGGTGACCGGGTCAAGTACTGGCTTACCATCAATGAACAGAATATTCTGACACTTTACGGCGATGTCATCGGCACAGCCATTATTCCCGAAGGCTGCACCAACGTCCGCAGAGAACTGTATCAGCAGAATCATCATATGATGGTGGCACAGGCCAAAGCAATGGTGCTTTGCCATAAAATGCTGCCGGGCGCCAAAATCGGCCCTGCGCCCAACATTTCCTATGTCTACCCGGCGAGCTGCAAGCCTGAAGATACACTGGCAGCTCAGGATCTGAATGCGGTCCGCAACTGGCTGTATCTGGATATGGCAGTCTACGGCAGATACAACAACCTGGTCTGGTCTTTCCTGGAACAGAACGACGCGGTGCCGACAATCGAAGACGGCGATATGGATATTCTGGCTGCTGCGCATCCGGATTTTATCGGCTTTAACTATTACAATACGGCAACCGTAGCGAGTGACCGCGACGGGACAGCTGTATCGGATGGAAAGGCAGACCAGCAGCAGATTGAAAGTGAACCCGGATGGTTCAAGGGTGTTAAGAATCCGTATCTTCCGGTTACGGAATTCGGATGGGAAATCGATCCCGAAGGTTTCCGGGTGACCATGCGTGAAATGTATTCCCGTTACCGCCTGCCCATGATCGTTACAGAAAACGGACTGGGTGCCTATGACAAGCTGGAAGAAGACGGGAAAATCCACGATACCTATCGGATTAACTACCTCAGGGATCATATTAATCAGATCCGTGAAGCAGTCACTGATGGCGTCGAAATGATGGGCTACTGCCCGTGGTCGGCGATTGACCTGATTTCGACACATGAAGGCATGGTCAAACGCTACGGCTTTATCTACGTGGACCGTGACGAATTCGACCTCAAGACACTGGACCGCTACCGCAAAGATTCCTTTGACTGGTATAAGAAGGTTATTGCAACCAATGGGGAAGATCTGGACTAAGTACAACTGATACTGACAGTTCGAAAGTCCGAAAGTCCGCCGGATATCTGTCGGATGTCTTTCCAGATAAACAGAATCCCGCTGAAACAGAAACCGCAGATCAATGAGCGGCTTTTGTTAAGGCGGGATTTTTTGTCATGCCAGATACTCCACGCGCGGGCGTCCCCCGGTGGAATAATCGACACGGCTTACAATTTCATTCTGTTCGATCAGATAATTCATATAGCGGCGGATCGTAACCTTGGAAAGCCCTGTTTCCGCAGCGATTTCCTCACTGGTCAGATAGCTTCCGACGTGATTTTTCAGGCAGAGACGGATACGGTCCAGCGTTTTTGACTGGATGCCTTTTTTATATTCGCATCCGGCTTCTGCAGACCGGGCTGCACCCGGACCGATCAGCCTGTCAATTTCCGATTGTGAGAGTTCCGAACCGGCAGTCATGGATTTCCGCCGGATCAGATACTTGTCAATAGCTTCGGCAAAGCGGTTGTATTGAAAGGGCTTGATCAGATAATCGACTATACCCAGGTGCAGGGCTTCATTGATATGCTCTGTGTCATTGGCAGCGGTGATCATAATCACGTCCACATGAATGTTCTGTCTGCGCAGCTCTGCCAGCAGCTCCAGACCAGAGTAATCCGGCATGTACAAATCGAGCAGCACCAGGTCAGCATCTGTTTTCTTCAGATAATCCAGAGCCTCACGGCCGTTCCTGAATGCTGCCGAAATCTGGATTCCCGGTGTCCGCAATGCGAATTCCCGGTTTATGGTCGCAACCATCACATCATCTTCTACGATTATTGTTTTAATCATGTCAATCCGTTTCCTTAAAATCGCTTTTTATTAATGATGATTGTAAAGGAGCTGCCTTCCCCGGGTTCCGACTCAATTTCCAGGAATCCCTGATGCTCATGTACAATCTGCTGAATCAGCCGCAGTCCGACGCCATGGCCTGTTCCTTTGGTACTGTACTGGCTCTGCCTGATGCTGCGGATCTGATCATCTGTCAGACCGTGTCCCGTATCATCAACCGAAACCGTGATGCCATCCGTATCGGATCCGATAAACAGATCGACCTGGCGTATTCCCTCCAGGCCTTTCACAGCATCAAACGCATTCTCTACCAGATTTCCGACAATCGTCACCAGTTCCTGAATGGACAGATAGGGGTTGTGTTCGGGAAGTGAGGCATCTTTCCTGAGGGTAAAATCGATATCCAGCTCGCGGGCGCGGTCTTGTTTGCCCAGAATCAGCGCGGCGATGGTTTTATTATGAATCTGAGCGGTCACAGAGTGATAGCCTTTTTCAATATCGGTTGAAACACCGTCGATATAGGTAATGGCGTTTTCGGTTTCACCGATCTGCAGCAGTCCGGATATTACATGCAGCTTGTTCATATATTCGTGGGTACTGGCCCGCAGAGCCTCGATAATGTGGTTGGTACCGGTCAGCTGTTCTGCCATATCGGTAATATCGGTTTTGTCCCGGGAGATAATCAGAACGCCGGCAATCCGGTCCAGCTTGATCATCGGGATCATATTGATTAAAACCGTATTTCCACTTATTTCGACCAGCTGTCCGGTAATGGATTTTCCACTCTCCAGACATTTCCTGTAACAGCTGCGGATTCCCTTCTGGCTGTCGAACGGGGTATCTTTAAAAAGCTTCCGGGCAGCCTCGTTGCTGTACAGGTATTTTCCCTCTGTATCGACAGCGAGTACGCCTTCATCCAGGCTGTCGAGAATTTCCTCGCGCTGCAGGTAGCGCCGGGCAAATGTCCCCGGTTCAAATCCGAGCAGGGATTTCCTGATGCTGGCCGAAAGAAGCCAGGCGGTCAGAATTCCGAAGAACAGAACCAGCAGGAAAATCAGGATAAACTGGAATATTACCTTTCTCTGGGCATTCTGGATGGTTGTCATCGAGGCGCTGGTCATGATAAAGCCGATAATGCTGCCGTTTTCGTCACGCACGGCGTGAAAAGCGCGCTTCTGAATATCTGTGGCTCCCTTCTGAGTCGTGATATAGGGATCGTTTCCCTGAAGGATGTCTGTTTCATCGCCGCCGACAAACGACTGGCCGATAAGACTGTGATCCGGATGATACAGACGGCTCCCTGCGGTATCGGCAATAACGATATAGTTGATGTCTTCCGAATCTTTAAGAAGTGTATCAAGCCGGTCCGTCAGAGACTGGCTGAAGCTTCCGTTTTCCAGACCGCTTACCACCTCCGAGTCTGATGAAAGCAGTTCGGAGGTCCAGCTGATGGTTTTCTCCAGATTCTGATCCAGACTTTCCAGCTGCACCGGAAGTATCGTGGCCGCCATCAGGATGGTGATGGACAAGATAAGCAGAATATAGGAAACGGTCAGTTTGGTTGTGACTGATAATTTTTTTATGGTAGATTCTCCTGTCCGGTTCTGTACATCCGTAAATAATCAGACGACAAAGTGTCTGTCTGCTATATTTCCCTTCGCATCTGTCCACTCTCTGAAAAGTCTGATCCGAAAAGAAAAGTCTGATCTGATAAGAAAAGCCTGATCTGAAAAGTCTGATTGCATACCGGATTCCCGGCAAAACGGCGACAGCGCATATTTTCCTGATTACATTATACTGAAGGAAAACCACCTTTTGTATTTTCTTTACTTACAAAAGTCTTTCTTTAATTTCCTAAA
>JBMNSG010000002.1:0-76334 GCA_050945075.1 Eubacteriaceae bacterium
TGCTTTGGTAACGAAGTGGAAGGATAGAACGTTGCAGGGCTTTTTTTATTGTCTGGAAGTAATCGAATACAAAGGATGGACCGGCAGGCAGGCGCTTGCCGCGCCTCCCTGAATCCTGTCCGTTCGCAAATCCTGACTGAGAACAAGTTCTCTCAGGATTTCCTCCCGTCCAGTCTTCGCCTGCCGGTCCGGGATGGTTGAATGGCGGATGGTGATGGCGTGCGGCGTATGTGATGGCTTGATTCTTAACGGGGGTTGGGTAATCCGGGACATTGCTGTGCTTTTTATGGAAAGGAAGAAATTTCACCGGTGGTGAAATTTCGGTGCCTGGCCGCGGGTGTGGTGATGAACAACAGGTCCTTCGCTCCGCTGGCGCTGCGCTCAGTCGCGTTCCGCGGTCGGAGCCTCACGAGCTGGCTCTCTGGAAGCAAGCTTCCGCGAGCCCTCTCGTTCGCCTCCTTCCTGTTGTTCATCACGGATAGTCGGCGAGGTTTTGATCTGAGTTTTGTGGCGAAACTGACTAAGAAAGAAGAGAAATGAATAGGGCTTTGAATCTGGTCCGAATGATCGTCTAAGAATGTATAGAAGTGATGATGTAATACTTATAAAATTTCTGAAGACTGATTCTGCTTTAGTGGTCGTGAAGCTGTCGTGTTGTATCGTGTATCGGTGAAAGCTATTTGTTTTTTCCTGCATGCCTGGTGTATAAATAGACTGACTGAAAATAAAACGAAGAAAGAAACAGAGCAATGGAAAACAATCTTTATACATATGATGCTTTCAGACAATGGATTGCAGATAATCCGAAACTGACGGATGATCTGCAGACCTGGGTTTTCTACCGGTATGCGCAGGCGGAGGGGAAATTCGGGGATGTGGAAAGTCAGGTGGATTCTGCGGATATGGTGATGTATTTTGCGCTTTTCTATCTGTCTTCTCTGCACGACAATGAATATGCTTTTATCACAAAGGAAGAGACTATTACGTCGATGCTCGATACCTGGCCGGAGGTCACGGCGAAAGCGCTCAACTCACTGGAAAACCACGGGGTGATCAGCGTGGTGCGGGAAGACGGCGATCTGAAAATCACCATCATGCCCGTGACGGAAAAGAAGATGCATCACCATCATCATGAGTGACATCAGCCGGACCAGGGGTTTGGAAGATCAGCACAGGAAATAGAAAAAAGTCCGGTTTCCCGGACTTTTTTTTAAGATTCAGATGATCAGGATCGTCGGTCACAGTGCTTTTTCTTTGATAATCCCGCGTTTATACGCACAGATCAGCATGTTAATATCGCTGAGCTGTCGTTCGATGTCTGTGCCGACGTCGGTATCTTTTACGCAGATTCTGTCAAAGGTGGATTCGACCACTTCCATTTTGTCTTCAAAGCCCATGCCGTCTTCCAGTGCCTGTTCTACTGAAACAAAAGGCTTGTGGCTGGTGAGCAGCAGACCGTAGGAATTGAAGGTAAGGGTATAACCGGCGATACCGGTTGCTTCGTGATAGGCTTCTGCAAAGCCGCCGTCAATGACCAGCTGTTTGCCGTTGGCACGGATTGGGGATTCCCCGGATTTGGTTTTGACCGGAACATGGCCGTTGATCATATGGCCTCTGGCAGGGTCGATCCCGAATTCTTCGAGAATGGTATCTGCCGTGCGTTCACCGGTATCCGGATCTCCCATAAGCTGATAATAATTATTATAGTGTTCCTTATGGGTTTCCTTGTCTTCGATAAAATAGCGTTCAAAGGTCGCCATTTTGTCTTTCCCGAACAGCGGCGAATTCTTGTTGCACCAGAGGAACCACAGGAAGTCGGTGATGGGATCATAAACGTCTCCGCTGGAGAAGTAGGCTTCGCGTGCGAGCTGGTCGTACTTGTCCATGAGTGCCCGGCCGCTGTAATACTGCCGTCCCAGTTTGATCGGAGTAAATGTCCCGTCGGAATTCATAATCATGCAGGCGTGGAACAGCAGGTTGCCGTTATAGGTCAGGTACATGCTGCCCTTGGCGTACAGGAAACGGATATGCTTCTGAAGCCGTTCCGATTTTTTAAAGGCTGCGATGAGCTTGTCAATGACGCTCTGCTCTTCATCCGACAGAACGTTCGGACGAGCCGGGTCGATGGTAGGCAGCAGTGAATCCAGCAGCGGGTAAACCTGGTCGCCAATGACAATGGTGCCGGTCGCGTAGTCAATGTTCGGCAGAAGAATGCGGTCATCCATTTCGTATTCCGGATGACGCCCGATAATCTGTTCTTCAATTTTGAACTGGATGATGGAGATGGCCTTGTGCATTTTGGCCATAAGCATCATGTCCGGATCCTGTTTCCAGTTTTCGTCCTTAGCCGCTTTGGGGCGGAAAAGATCCACTTCATCATCGGCGTAGATGCGGTTGGCGAAGGTTGCCAGCGGCAGCAGGTTAATGCCATAGCCGGTTTCCAGCACGTCCATATTGCCGTAACGCAGCGCGATACGGATAACGTTTGCGATACAGGCAGGATTGCCCGCAGCCGCGCCCATCCACAGGATATCGTGATTACCCCACTGAATATCCATCGAATGGTGTTCCATAAGCTGATCCATAACCAGCTGGGGTCCCGGCCCTCTGTCGAAAATATCGCCGATAATATGGAGATGGTCGGTGCACAGGCGTTTGATTACTGCGCACAGCTCTTCGATAAAGTAATCGGCCCGGCCCGCTTCAACAATGGTCTGGATGATCATGTTGTAATAGTCTTTTTTATCGCTCCTGGATTCGTCTTCCTGGAGCAGCTCGTCCATGATGTAGCGGAAATCTTCCGGAAGAGCTTTGTTGACCTTGCTGCGGGTATACTTGGTCGCCGTTTCCCGGCAGACCTTGATGAGCCGGTAGATGGTCAGCTCGTACCAGTTGTTGAGATAGCGTTTGGCTTTGACTTTTTTGACCAGTTCCAGTTTTTCCGCAGGGTAGTAAATGAGCGAAGTCAGTTCGTCCAGGTCTTCGGTGGTCAACGTCTGTTCCAGTGCTTCCAGAACTTTTTTCCTGACAGCGCCGGAGCCGTTCTGCAGAACATGATAGAAGGCTGCGTTTTCCCCGTGAATATCAGTCAGGAAGTGTTCGGTTCCCTTGGGCAGATTGAGGATGGCGCTTAAGTTAACGACTTCACCGACAGCGCTGGTTATGCTCGGAAAATCCTTTGAGAGCAGCTCCAGATATTTCTTGTTATCTATGATCTCTCTCTGTGTGAATTTTTCCATAAATTCTCCTTATGATGTGTTTCAAACAGAAATTCCAATAGTACTGTCCCTCTATTATAAAACGTTCCCTGGACTTAAACCAGTACACGTTAACAAGTTGACAAGATTATCCGGCAAAAGAAGAAAAAAGTATAAAAAAGACTTTACAAAAGAGGGCAACCCCTGTAAAATAATAAAAGTCAGCTGATTGAGCTGACGTATGATTCTGTAGCTCAGCTGGAAGAGCGCTACGTTGACATCGTAGAGGTCGTTGGTTCAAGCCCAATCAGAATCACCATTTTCGAATATTCTGAACACCCGCGCAGGCATTAGCATTCCTGGCGGGTGTTTTTTATTTTCAGCTGAGCGGTTAGTTAATTGAAGGGATGCACGTTCGTATCCATGCCATTCACGTCAATTCAGGACGTATTCTTCACATCAATTCAGGACGTATTCATAGAAGATATCTTCTGGAAGAATCTGCAGGTCCTGACCTTTAAGAATATATGCTTCTGCTTTTTTCTGTTTACTACTCTTTCCATCCTTGATGCTTTTGCAGTAATCATTATTGCCCAGGATCAGAAAATTTGTCTTTTTCGTGACAGTATTACCGTTTATCCCACCAAAATTAACAACCAGCTGCTGTGCGTCCTTTCTATTCAGTTTATCAAGGCTCCCTGTAAAGACACAAACCCTGCCACACAACGGACTATCTGAATGGTCACAATCCGTGGTTGGCTTCATAGCCAGGAGTTCTGCCAGACTTCTCTTATGAAAGCGTCTTGACGGCCTGAATAAAGAAATGAAATCATCTGTTGAAGCATATCTGTTGTTTATTTCTTTTTTCATGATCTGGTACATCTGGTTCGTAAGCATACAGTCATTTTCTGATCGATGCAGATCACGACTTTCATCAAGTTCCAGATATTCGATCATTGTATCCAGAGAATGGCTGTTTAAATCCGGATATAGCTTTCTGGACAGTCTGAGAGTATCAACAAAATCATTAGCCAAATATTTTGATGCGGTCCGATCCAGAATATCGTAAAGAAAATTGATATCGAAAGAAACATTCTGTCCTATAAGGGTATCGTCGGCTATGAAATCGAACAGGGGATTCGCAATCTGCTTGAACTCTGGAGAGTCGATTAACATTTTATTTGTTATCCCGGTAAGCTGGGAGATAAACTCGGGTATTTCAAATCCGGGATAAACAAGGGTTGAAAATGTATCTGTATGTTTATCATCACGGTATTTTATCGCGCTTACTTCAATGATCGAATCGTAATAAGGACTTAAACCAGTCGTTTCGATATCGATCAACGTATAATCGGACGGTAAATCGATAATGCTGCTTCCTCTATGTTCACGTGTTTTCATTGAGATCACTTTTTCATATGTTTTTGTTTGATCCGTAAAAAATTCGTCCGTTCTCGAGATTGTTTTTATAATGACATTTGTTTGAATAGACTTTATCCGGATGAATACAATGTTTTACTTCACTGCATTCTATATACTTATGGCAACAGCCAAACATTTCGCCATCCATATATTCTGCCTGAAGATAGTTGTAGACATTTACTAATGGATCGATAAGATCTGAAATTGCGTTATCATCTTTTAGTGAATAACGGATACCGTTGCTCACGGATTTCATATCGGGTTCCTTTTCAAAGATCTTTGAAAAATCGTTTGGAATTTCTAAGTAATAAATTTTCCTGGATTTCATATATTTGATACCAGCAATTTTCTTTGTGAAAAATTTAATGGCAAAGACAGACATAGACGGCGTACCTTTAATCCAGTCCTGTGTATCTCCTACTTGATCTGAGATTCCGGCTTTTATCTTTTTAAAAATTGCATCAGCTTGAACATTCTTGTTATTTTCTTCCATGATACTTTCTTGCTCCATAATTCCCTCCTATGCTTACAAATTCTTTATCAGCTTTATCTGTTTTCATCGCAGATAGTAAAACGTTTACTAAAGTTAAGAGAAAGATGTCTTTATTTCTGCTTTCAGTACCGTTTTGAATAATGCTATCCTGTTATAAAATCGATAATCCACTATCTCTTATTTGAGGACTCACTGGCATTTCGTATCTGCTTTGATTCGATAAAGCCATCATATCATTGACTGTCCGGTCTCACCATGTGATTATCCGGCATCCAGACAGATGTTTTTTATAATTTATAGATATCCGGAAGAGAAAGCTGTGGCTCATGGACCGGAGATTTTCGCTGAAAGTATGAAAACCGGCTTTGAGCAATAAAAAACCCCGGAATCGCTTCCGGGGCGGTCATTCAGCGGGAACCATGGTATCCGACCGGGATTCCCTTCGTGATATCGGTTTTGTCCGCTGATGTTTTTTTATGCTGCACTTATTTCTTTTCTTTATCCTGATCTTCGCTGATCCCGGCGCGTTTTTCTGCGTCTTCCACACTGTCTACTGGTGTGTACATCCCGGTCTGGTTGTTTTCCATGAGCCAGAAGTGTTCGCCGGTTCCCTTGAGCGTGATATCGTAGACAGTATAGTCGTCCGAGAGAGCGGTGGTTTCCAGTTCGCCGATCGTCGCGATTTCATAGATGCTGAAATTTTCTTCATTAGCCAGATAGAATTCTTCAAATTCAGAGATATTGTTTAGAAAAATATAGTCTTCGAATTCTCCGATTCCCCGTACCAGTATCTTATATTCCATAGTCTTTTCCCCCGATTTTGATACCCTTATACATATCCAGACAGACTTTTTATTAACAGCATTGCAAATAACAGAAGGAACGGTTAAAATAAAAGTAAGATGAAACTAACATATTATGAAACAGATGGCTATGGACGATATCGTGTTGTATTTCCTTTATCGCAGTGTCTGAATCTGTTAACCTGAACAATAGAAACAATCGTATGAAACAGAATAATGAGAAAACTCATCTGAAAGGAGTTTATGATGAATCAGACAATGTCGCCGGTTCTGCTGGCGGGATGTGCGGGCCTGTTTACCTGGGGGATGACAGCCCTGGGTGCTTCAATGGTCTTCTTTTTTAAGGAACTGAACAAAAAAGTTTTAAATATTATGCTGGGATTTGCAGCCGGGGTCATGGTGGCAGCCAGCTTCTGGAGTCTCCTGCAGCCGTCCATCGAGATGTCTGCGGATCTCTCGGTCCCACAGTGGTTTCCGGCACTGATCGGTTTTGTGCTGGGTGGTGCGGCACTGTATCTGCTGGACAAGCTGCTTCCGCATATTCATCCGGAAACAGGGCACCAGGAAGGGATCAAGACTTCCTGGCAGCGCAGTCTTCTGCTGGTGCTGGCGATTACCATTCATAATATCCCGGAAGGTTTTGCCGTAGGTGTAGCCTTTGGCGGACTGGCATCAGGGAATGCGCTGTTCAGTCTTTCTGCAGCGATTTCTCTGGCACTGGGGATCGGACTGCAGAACTTCCCGGAAGGGGCAGCTGTGTCGATTCCGCTTCGTCGTGAAAACATGAGTCGTGTCCGCGCTTTCAATTACGGACAGCTTTCCGGCTTTGTAGAACCGGTTGCTGCAGTCATCGGTGCGGCGGCAGTCTTCTATATTCAGGCGATTCTGCCGTATGCGCTGGCTTTTGCAGCAGGCGCCATGCTGTATGTTGTCGCTGATGAACTGATTCCGGAATCACAGCTGGGACATGATCATGAAATTGAATTTTCGACACTGGGCTTCATGGGCGGGTTTGCCATTATGATGCTTATGGATGTCGCATTGGGCTGATGCCTGGAAGCACTGGAAACAGGAGTAAATATGATAACAATCGGACCGCACGTATCGATCGCTAAAGGCTTTCTGCACGCTGCGAAGGACGCGAAGTCGATGGGAGCCAACACCTTCCAGTATTTCACCAGGAATCCGCGTGGTGGAGCTGTTAAGGCACTGGATCCCGGGGATCTGGAAGCCTGCCGTGTATTTATGGAGGAAAATAGTTTTGGCCCCATACTGGCGCACGCGCCGTACACCCTGAATATGGCTTCTTCTAAAGAAGAAACCCGTGATTTTGCATTCCGGGCTTTTACAGAGGATCTGGAACGGATGGAAAGCATTCCCTGCAGCCTCTATAATTTTCACCCCGGTTCCCATACCGGAGACGGAGTTGACACCGGCATTGACCGCATCATCGACATTCTGAACCGCGGGCTCCGGCCTGAGTTTACGACTACGGTGCTGCTGGAGACCATGGCTGGCAAAGGCACCGAAATCGGCCGCAGCTTCGAGGAAGTCAGGCGTATTATTGACGGGACGGAACTGTCAGACAAGCTGGGTGTCTGCCTGGATACCTGCCATGTTTTTTCCGCCGGATACGATCTGATCCGCGAACCGCAGCAGGTCCTTGAGGATTTTGACCGCATTATCGGACTGGACAGGCTCCGGGCCATCCATCTGAATGACAGCAAGATGCCGTTCGCGGCGCATAAAGACCGTCATGAAAAACTCGGAGACGGGGAAATCGGACTGGAAGCGATCCGCAGCTTTGTATGCAGTCCCGCCGTCCGCGATGTGCCGATGTTTCTGGAAACACCGAATGACAATGCCGGTTATGCCCGGGAAATCCGGATGATCCGGGAAATCCGGGGAGAAGCATAAGGCAGCAATAGAAACGAAACGGATCTGAAGAAGCGAATCGGATCTGAAGAAGTGAATTGGATCTGAAGAAGTGAATTGGATCTGAAGAAGTGAATCGGATCTGAAGACGCGGATCAGATCTGAAGATGCGAAATAAGCCAGTCATGTTTGAAGAAACCAGTCATATCTGAATCTTTGCCGGTCAGGCAGAAAGATCAGTAAACAGCAGAGAATCTGAGCACCGGGATTCCTACTGTTTTTTGTTTTCCTGATTTGTGTATAAAAAGCAGTTATGAATATACATTTTTTTAACATAACCGTTTAGAAGAAAGCACCAGCGGCGTGATATTATAGGTAATAAACATAAATGAAACCGGTATAATAACGGGATATTTCAGGAGACGGATATGAAAATAGGAATTGATGTAGGCGGCACCAATCTGGCAGCAGGCGTTGTAGACAGCAAAGGTGATATCGTTCATAAGATCAGCACACCCGCGGAGGTGGAAAAAGGATATCAGTCAATGCTGGACAAGCTCACGGCACTGTCGGAGGAATTGATTGCTTGGACAAAGGAAAACAAACCCGGAGATCCGGTTACGGAAATCGGAGCAGGTATTCCGGGAATTATTTCAAAAGACGGTTCAACGGTTGTAAGCGCTCCCAATATTTTCTGGAAGAATGAATCACTGCAGAAGGATTTGTCAGAAAAGACGGGTCTGCCGGTGTACCTGTCTAATGACGCCACGGTAGCCGGAATTGCAGAAAATGTGTTTGGCAGTACCCGCGGATTCGAAGATGCTTTTATGTATACGCTGGGAACCGGTGTGGGCGGCTGCGTGATCGTGAATGGAAAAACTGTGAGCGGGACTCACGGATGTGCCAGTGAAGTCGGTCATACACTGTGCGGACCCAATTTCTATACCTGCAACTGCGGGAAGAACGGCTGTCTGGAAACCTATGCTTCAGCAACCGGACTGATTAAGCGGGCACAGAAGCTCA
Source organism: Eubacteriaceae bacterium (assembly GCA_050945075.1). Classification (GTDB taxonomy): domain Bacteria; phylum Bacillota; class Clostridia; order Eubacteriales; family Eubacteriaceae; genus UBA7485. The sequence goes on from JBMNSG010000002.1 coordinate 8,814, forward strand.
TCGGGGATGGCAGGGAATCTTCAATTTCCGCTATGGCGGACGGTGATCTGTCAAAAATCAATGCCAAAATGGTTATCGATGCTGCCAAAGCAGGAGATTCAGTGGGGCTGGAATGCTTTGATATCCTGGTAGACAAGATGACCGATTCCATTGCCAATGTCATTGATATCCTGGATCCGGGTGTCTTTACGATTGGCGGAGGCGTGGCCAATGCCGGTGATTTCCTGCTGGATGCGCTTCGTGAAAAGATGACGGGCAAGCTTACCTACCCGGAACTGGAACAGCCGGATATCCGTCTGGCCAGTCTTGGCAATGATGCAGGAATTATCGGGGCAGCTTATATCGGAGACTATGCCTCCGGGAAATAAGGAGAAAACGTGAAACGCTACGCATGTATTTTTGTGGGCTGCAACCGCTGTACACTCAGAGTTGCGCAGCGGGGTGCAGGCGGTAAGGTCAATATTCTGGAACGGGCGGAATTTCCGGTCGATTTCGGAGGCCGGATTTTTGCGGACGAAGCGGTCAGCGCTCAGGCGGTGACGGAGCTGTGCCGGATTATCCGGGAGTATATTCATATCGCCGAACAGAACGCACCGGAAACCATCGAGGTTTATATCAGCGCGGCACTGCGCAGAGCGATTAACAGCATTTATATCTATGAACGCATCCGCGATTCAATCAAGCCGTATCCGGTTATTCTGATGTCGGATGCGGAAGAGCTGGTTAATTTCTGCCGCTCCATGATGCTGGAAATTCCGTCTCTGGTATCCGCGCAGGAAATGAAAAGCGATTCGCTCATGGTCTCTCTCAAGGGGGACAGCTTTCTGCTGGCTTCCCTGAGCGGAGGGATTGTTGATTATATCACCAGAATCCCCATCGGCTACCGCAAGCTTACCGATATGACGGAAAACATTACCGAGCGATCGGAAACGTTTGGCCGTCTGCTCACCGAAATCATCACCAACTATATCCGTCCGGTGATGCTTCATCTGGGCAACGGAAGGATCCGCAATATTTACTTCAGCTCGGCGGATTTCGGGGGTGTGGTCAAACTGGCAGAACCGGGAACGCCGGACGAGGTCAGAAAATACCTGAAATTCGACAAAGATCAGATCAACCGGCTGTATCAGGGCCTCAAGGACCTGATGCCCAATCAGATTCAGCGAAAGTATCCGGATCTGGAAGAAAGAGAATCGGAAACCGTACTGTTTACCCTGGTTTTCTGCAGAGCGCTGCTGGAATCAGTGCGGACGGACAGCCTGTACATGATGCCCATGGATCTGTGCAATACCATCACCATGTTCCAGTTCAAACAGACCCGCCTGGGAGCGATTACGGACTGGATTGGCGATTCTGGTTACGACTGTACCAGAACGGCGGCTGCCACCTACGGAGTGGACCTGCGGCATGCAGAGGAGACGGAGTATTTTGCACTGCGCTTCTTTGACACGCTTAAAAAGCGGTATACCTTTGTCAAACGTGAACGGTATCTGCTCAGGCTCTGTTCACTGCTGGTGGATGTCGGACAGTATTTCGGAGAGAGTTACCGTTCCGAAGCCTGTGAATTTGTGATAAACCGGACCGAAATACTGGGCCTGAGCGAACGGGAACGTTTCCTGTGCGCCAGAATCTGTGCCCACGTCAACGATCCCGCGTATAACGGCATCCCGGTGGACGATGACCTGACCCGCAGTGAACAGCTCACCTGTGCCCAGCTCACCGCGGTTTTAAAACTGGCGGAAGCCATGGATGCCGGACGCAAGCAGAAAATAAACAAGCTTACCTGCTCGATGACGGAGGATACATTTACGGTGAAGGCCGGGAGCTCCAAGAATAATCATCTGGAACAGTACGACTTTAATTCCGCCAGATCCTGCTTCAGGCAGGTTTTCGGGCTGAATCCGGTTTTGAGTATAAAGAGGGTGAAAATCTGATGGCAGAAAACTATACACCGGGTCCCTATGTCGGACGCGAAACCAGCTGGCTTGACTTCAACTACCGGGTGCTGGAGGAAGCCTACGATAAAACCAATATGATTATGGACCGCCTGAAGTTTCTGGCGATTACAGCTAGCAACCTCGACGAGTTTTTTATGGTCCGTATCGCCGGTTTGAATGACCAGGTGAGTGTCGGCTATACCAAAAAAGGCCTGGACGGCCTGACACCGGCTCAGGAGCTGGCGGCTATGCGCGAAGGCACCCACCAGATGATGAAGCGGCAGTACAATTGTCTGACCAAGTCAATCCTTCCGGAACTGGAACAGGACGGGGTATTCTTTGTCAGCTATAACGAGCTGGACGATTCGGAAAAGAACTTTGTCGAAGAGTATTTTGATGAAGTCTGCTATCCGGTTCTGACTCCGCAGGCGATCGACAATTCCAGACCCTTTCCGCTTATTACCAACAACGCCGTAAATATCGGTGTTCAGCTTGAAGATACGGACGGTGTTGCCGGATTTGACAAGGCTGATCTGAACGAGAAAGAAAAAGCGGACAAAAACAGCAAGACCGATAAAAACGATAAATCTGATAAGGCTGATAAATCCGACAAGAACGACAAATCCGATAAAAACGATAAGTCTGACAAAAGTGACAAGTCCGACAAGAAAAAGAAGAAGAAGGACGATTCGACTCTGTTCGCCATTATCGAAGTGCCGAAGGGACTGACCCGTGTCATCGCACTTCCACCTTCCGGCAAACCGGATGAACGCCGCTACATATTCCTGGAAGAAGTCATCAAGGCGCATGTCTCGGAACTGTTTCCGGGTTATACAGTCAGGCACGTAGCGGAATTCAGGATCACCAGAAACGCGGACCTTGCCATTGATGAGGACGAAGCGGAAGATCTGCTCATCGAGATTGAAAAATCGATTCAGAAACGCAAATGGGGGGCAGCACTCAAGCTGGAAATCCCTCCGGAAATGAACAAGAAGATGCGCAGGATGCTTACCGGGATGCTCGAGATCGAAGAAAATGAAATCTACGAACTCTCCGGTCCGCTTGATCTGACTGCTTTTATGAAATTTTCAGGACGTCCGGAGCTCTCCGAACTGCGGCAGCCTGTCTGGGAGCCGGTTTTATCGCCTGATTTTTACGAACAGGACGATATCTTCAAGGTGGTCCGGGAAAAGGACCGGGTGCTTTCCCATCCCTTTGAAAGCTTCAGTACAGTCGTTGACTTCGTCAGACAGGCAGCACGGGATCCGGAGGTACTGGCGATCAAGCAGACCTTATACCGGGTGTCCGGAGATTCTCCGATTATCGAAGCATTGATCGAGGCGGCTAATAATGGCAAGCAGGTAACGGTGCTGGTGGAACTGAAGGCACGCTTTGACGAGGCCAACAACATCGTCTGGGCCAAGAAGCTCGAACATGCCGGCTGCCATGTGATTTACGGTCTGCCGGGACTCAAGATTCACTGCAAGATGATTCTGGTCGTCCGGCGCGAGGACGATCAGATTGTCCGCTATGTTCATCTGGGAACCGGGAACTATAACGACGTGACGGCAGGACTCTACACAGACATTGGCCTGTTTACGGCGAAAGAAAGCTTTGCGTCAGATGTGTCGACACTGTTTAACGTCTTGTCCGGTTATTCGAAATACGAATTGTGGCGCAAGATCGAGGTGGCTCCGCACACGCTGCGGGAAGCCTTTATGCGGATGATCGACCGTGAAATTGAAAATACGAAAAATGGTGCGGAAGGGCTGATCATCGCCAAGATGAACGCGCTGATCGACGACCGTGTGGTACAGAAGCTGTATCAGGCTTCGCAGGCAGGCGTGAAGATTCAGCTCGTTGTCCGCGGGATGTGCTCGCTGATTCCGGGCATTGAAGGTATTTCAGATAATATCGAGGTCCATTCGATTGTCGGGGAATTCCTGGAACACAGCCGCATCTACTATTTCCTGAACGGGGGCGACGAGGAGGTCTATCTGGCCAGTGCTGACTGGATGCAGAGAAACCTGGACCGCCGGATTGAAACCATGTTCCCGGTCGAGGATCCGGACGTCAAAAAACGGGTCCTGCATATTTTAGACACAGTGTGGCGTGATACAATAAAAACAAGAATTTTACTCAATGACGGCAGTTATGCCCGTGTCGATAAACGCGGGAAAGAACTGATCAGCTCTCAGGATCAGTTCAAGGAAGAAGCTACGGCTGCCTGGAATGCGGTAAGAAATAAAAAACCGGGCGAGCTGCCTTCGCCGCTCTGACCGGTGCGGAGGATCTATGGGCAGCAGTAAAATCGGCGTGATCGATATTGGCTCCAACAGCTTTCATATGCTCATTGGCGGCTATATCAATCAGATGTATTACCACATTACGGACGATGTCAAAATGAACGTCCGGCTCTGTGAAGGACTCAATGAAACCGGCGCCATCCGTCAGGACAGAATGGATTACGGGATCCAGACACTGATCATGTTTTCCAACATCTGCCGGACCGAAGGCCTGGACAAGGTGATCACGGTCGCAACGGAAGCAGTCAGGCGGGCACTCAACGGCAAGGAGTTCGTGCGTCGTGCGAAAGAAGAGGCGGGGATCGAGATTCAGGTCATTCCGGGAACCATGGAAGCAGAACTTGATTATCTCGGATGCGCCAATACACTGGAAATTGACAACGCGCTGATGATGGACATCGGCGGGGGTTCTGCGGAATTTGTGCTGATTAAGAATCGCAAGAATATCGCTTCCATAAGCCTGCCGTTCGGGTCAATCAATCTGACAGAAAAATTTGATCTGGGCAGTAAGGTCACGGAAGACAAAATTCACGAGCTGCAGAAATATGTAAAGTCACAATATAAGGAAATTGATTTCTTCCAGGAAGCCAAAGGCCTGCCGGTTATCGGCGTGGGCGGAACCATCCGCAACGTCGCCCGGATTCACCGGCGCCTGATCGACTATCCGCTGGAAATTGCCCATAACTACAAAATGACACCCAGAGAGGTGGATTATGTGGTAAATCTGGTGGGGAGTCTGTCCGACAAGGAACGTCAGGGCTTTGACGGACTGTCCAAGGGGAGAACCGATATCTTTGTAGCACCGGCTAATGCACTGCGGATGCTCATTAAATATATTGATGCACCGGAACTCATTATCTCTGACTGCGGGCTGCGCGACGGCCTGATTTACCGGTATTTCGGTTTCGGACCGGACAATCTGATCTTTGATATTTTCCAGAATTCACTGATCAATGTCATGCTCAACTATGAAGCGGATATGTCGCATTCCTATCAGGTCCTGAATATTGTCATGAAACTCTATCATGAACTAAAGCAGTATCTGACAGTACTGCCGGAGACGGAGAAGGTGATTATCACCAGCTGTATGCTCCACGACATCGGAACCAAGATTGCCTATCGCAATCATCATGAGCATTCGTTCTACCTGATTCTTAATTCGGGACTGGAAGGGATCAGCCAGAAGGAATTGCTGCTTTCGGCATTTATTGCCCTGTATCACCGGACCAACAAGAAAATCCGCATCGACAAGGCTTACGAATTGCTGCTCAACAGTGAAGACAAGGTTGTTATCGATGAAATTTCACTGTTCCTCCAGATTGCGGAAAATCTGGATATGTCCATGGACGGAGCGGTTAAGGATATCCGGATTTCGGTCACGGATGATCGGGTGACCCTGCATGCGATTTCCGTCAATCATACGGTTTTCACAGAACAGATTATGGAAGACTGCGCGAAGAAATTCAGAAGAATTTTCGGCCGTGAGCTTTATGTGCTCAATACGGTTGTCAGCGTTGATGATATTCAGGACGTTCTGGCTCAGGAAAATCCGTTTTAGAACAGTCCATACAGCCAAATCCAGCGATGGAAAATGGATTCAGGTGGAGAGGCTGCGGACTAACGGACGGCGGTAGAGAAAAGCATGAAACAGAAGCCGTAAAATCCGTGAAACAGAGACAAAAACAACACGAAAAAAATGTTTGATAAAAATCTATCATTCTCTCTTGACACTTGTGTATACAGGCTGTAAAATGAAGGTGTTCGGAAAGAATGGAAACAGAAATTAAAGAATGAGAGGCCGGAGATCTTAATAGAATAGAGACTCCGGCTCTTTGTGTTTATTTTTGGAAATATCTGAAAACAGAAGGTTTGTTACCGGATTTCGGAAAGCTTCAGGTCCAGCATAACCGGGCAGTGATCGCTTCCCTGGACATCGTCCAGAACAGCAGCTTCCTGGAGAGCGGGAACCAGACTTTCTGATATGAAGAAATAGTCAATACGCCATCCCGCGTTGGTGGAACGGGCATTGAAGCGGTAACTCCACCAGGAGTACCGGACTTCATCCGGGTGCAGGTTTCGGAAGGTATCGATAAAGCCTGCGGCCAGGAAACGATCCAGGAACCGGCGTTCTTCGGGAAGAAAACCTGAATGCTTTTCATTGGTTTTCGGGTTTTTCAGATCAATCGGCTGGTGAGCGATATTTACGTCCCCGCAGACGATAATGTTGCGTCCCTCATTTTTGAGATCGGTCAGTTCGTCTTTGAGGACCTCGTTAAAGGAATTCTTGTAATTCCTGCGGTCTTCGCCGCTGCCGCCGTTTGGAAAATAAACATTGAACAGGATAAAATCCGTGGTGTCGACCCGCGTCACCCGGCCTTCGTCATTCCAGCGGCTGTCTGCCAGTCCGCAGGAAACAGAAGCACCTGCCAGTTCCGGCGAGTCGTTTTTCAGATAGACTGCCGTTCCGGAATAGCCCTTGCGCTGGGCCGAGCAGACGGTCAGTGTATAGCCGGGGATCTGTGTAAGATCTTCGCCAAGCTGTCCATGTTCCGCTTTGACTTCCTGGATACAGACAATGTCCGCATCCGTGCTCAGAAGCCAGTCGGCAAAGCCCTTCTTGGCAGCAGCCCTGAGGCCGTTCACATTCCAGGAGTATATTTTCATAAAATCACCGCTTTCTGAATGAATGTTGTAAAATAACCGTAACAGCAGAGAGAATCAGTTTTCAGATACCATCTGAATGTGTATTTAAACTCCGGCGGTTATTGTAACCAGTAGAATAATCGAAGGGTTTTCGATCACACTATGTATTGTATCCTTTGATTGCTTCTGATTGCTGTAAAAGTTGTATTGGGTAAAAGACAAAAAATGTCAAGGTAATTAACTCTGTACTACGAAAAGATATTGGATAATTTGTCTATCCGCTTGAACTGATATGGACAATGTGATAGGCTTGTTATAGATTTAACAGAATAGATGATGGGTATTTATCCTTTAATACGCATCAGATACACTTCGGTCTGCAAACGATATGGAAAATGCATTCGTGCAAATTTTAGGAGGTTTCAAAGATGGCTAAAGAAGTAGTGTTATTAGGCGCAGTCCGCACACCTGTCGGAAAGTTTGGCGGCGGATTGTCCACAACGTCCGCAGTTAAACTGGGAACAATCGCAGTCAAGGAAGCTATGAATCGTGCCGGAGTCAAACCGGAAGATATCGACGAAGTTATCCTCGGCAACGTTCTTCAGGCAGGACAGGGACAGAGCCCGGCCCGTCAGATTGCTGTCAATGCAGGAATTCCGGTAGAAGTTCCGGCAATGACCATTAACAATCTCTGTGGTTCAGGTCTTAAATCCGTTAACCTTGCATACAACCTGATTCAGGCTGGTGATGTAGACTGCGTACTCTGTGGTGGTACTGAAAACATGTCCATGGCACCGTACCTGGTACCGAATGCCCGTTACGGCTACAGAATGAACAACGGCGTTCTGGTTGACTCCATGATCAAAGATGCACTGACCGATGCGTTCGGCAACATCCACATGGGCGTAACAGCAGAAAATGTTGCTAAGAAATACGGGATTACCCGCGAAGAACAGGATGAATTTGCAGCTCGCAGCCAGCAGAAAGCCAGCAAGGCTATTGCAGACGGCAAGTTCAAGGAAGAAATCGTTCCTGTAGAAGTTGTTTCACGTAAAAAGACAGTTGTCGTCGACACAGATGAAGGTCCGAGAGAAAACGTAACTGCTGAAAGTATTTCCAAACTCAAACCCTGCTTCATCACAGACGGAACAGGTACCGTTACAGCTGCAAATGCTTCCGGTATCAATGACGGCGCTGCTGCCATCATCGTTATGAGCAGAGAAAAAGCCGAAGAACTCGGAATTGCACCGGAAAAGATCCAGGCAGTTTATGTATCTGGCGCATCTGCAGGCGTTCCGCCGGAAATCATGGGAACAGGCCCGATCCCGGCATCCAGAAAAGCTATGAAGAGAGCAGACCTGACCATCGATGATATCGGTCTGGTAGAAGCTAACGAAGCTTTCGCAGCTCAGTCTATCGCAGTTGTCCGCGATCTGAATATCCCGGCTGACAAGGTTAACGTAAACGGTGGTGCTATCGCACTCGGACATCCGGTAGGATGCTCTGGCGCACGTATCCTGGTTACTCTGATCCACGAAATGCTCAGAGACGACGTCAAGTACGGTCTGGCTACACTGTGTGTAGGCGGCGGCATGGGCGTTGCAACCATTATCGAAAATCCGAAATTCGTTAAATAAGCAGTTTATTCCATACAGGAGCAGAAATGAGCTTCGTTAATTACGAACAGGACGGTGCAGTGGCCGTTCTTACCATCAATCGTGAAAAAGCGCTGAACGCACTGAATTCACAGGTCCTCGACGATCTCGATACCGCCATTAACGACATCGATATGAATACAGTCAGATGTCTGATCATCACCGGTGCAGGACAGAAATCCTTTGTTGCTGGAGCGGATATTGGCGAAATGTCCAAGCTTACCAAAAAAGAAGCAGAATTCTTTGGCAAGAAGGGAAATGCGGTCTTCAGAAAGATCGAAACTCTGCCTATTCCGGTTATTGCAGCAGTAAACGGCTTTGCCCTGGGCGGCGGCTGTGAAATTTCCATGGCCTGTGACATTCGTCTGGCTTCGGAAAATGCATTATTCGGACAGCCGGAAGCTGGTCTGGGTATCACACCCGGATTTGGCGGAACCCAGAGACTGGCCCGTCTGATTCCGGTCGGACTTGCCAAGCAGATGATCTATGCCTGCACCAATATCAAGGCGCAGCAGGCAAAGGAATGTGGTCTGGTCAATGAAGTCTATGCAGCAGATGAACTGATGCCGGCAGCGAAGAAGCTGGCCGGAAAGATCGCCGGCAACGCGCCGATCGCCGTCAGAAACTGCAAGGCTGCGATCAATGAAGGTCTTGATATGACCATGGATAATGCGATCAATCTGGAATCCGAATATTTCGGAAACTGCTTTGAATCAGCAGATCAGCAGGAAGGCATGGATGCATTCCTGAACAAGAGAAAACACGAACCCTTCCAGAACAAGTAAGGATTTGGTATAATGGGCCGCTTATAGCGGCACACAGGAAAACTGACAGCAATGTCAGTTTTTCCTGACGTTTGAAATCTCACAGATTTAATCTTATATAACTAAGGAGACAATCATGAAGGTTGGCGTTGTTGGCGCAGGCACAATGGGAAGCGGTATTGCTCAGACATTCGCAGTCAAAGACGGATACGATGTTGTTCTGACTGATATCAAACAGGAATGGGCAGATGGCGGAAAAGCAAAGATCCAGAAGGGTCTCGATCGTCAGGTTAAAAAAGGCAAGATGACTCAGGAACAGGAAGATGCAACCCTGAACAAGATCACAACCGGCCTCAAAGAAGACCTGAAGGACTGCGATCTGATCATCGAAGCAGCTCTTGAAAACATGGAAGCAAAGAAAGATCTGTTCAAGGATCTTGATGAAATTGTCAAGAAGGATGCTACTTTTGCATCGAACACATCTTCACTGTCTATCACTGAAATCGGCAAGGGTCTGTCCCGTCCGGTTATCGGCATGCACTTCTTCAACCCGGTTCCGGTTATGAAACTGGTCGAAGTTATCGCAGGCTACAATACACCGCAGGCAACTGTGGATCAGATTACTGAAATTGCCAAAGATATCGGAAAGACACCGGTACAGGTTGATGAAGCTCCTGGCTTTGTCGTAAACCGTATTCTGGTTCCGTACATCAACGAAGGTATCGTTGTTCTGTCTGAAGGAACAGCCAGCGCAGCCGATATCGATACAGCTATGAAACTGGGCGCCAATCACCCGATGGGACCGCTGGAACTCGGCGATCTGATCGGCCTGGATGTTGTGCTGGCTATCATGGAAGTACTCCAGTCTGAAACTGGTCAGGATAAGTATGCTCCGTCACCGTTACTGAGGAAAATGGTGAGAGCGGGCGCACTTGGCCGCAAGACAGGCAAAGGCTTCTACGATTACTCTAAGTAATCCACGATAATTTTCACTAAACTGTTTATATAATATCAGGAGGAAAGTATGGACTTCACACTCGGTAAAGAGTATGAAATGCTGCGTCAGCTCTACAGAGATTTCGCAGAAAAAGAAGTAAAACCAATCGCTTCAGAAGTAGACGAAGAAGAACGTTTCCCGAAAGAAACGGTCGAAAAAATGAAAAATAACGGATTCCTCGGAATTCCGTTCCCGGTTGAACTGGGCGGACAGGGCGGCGACACGCTGGCTTATGTCCTGCTGGTCGAAGAACTCTCCAGAGTCTGCGCTACAACCGGCGTTATCGTATCTGCTCACACATCACTCGGTGCGGAACCGATCCGTAAATGGGGTACACCGGAACAGAAGGAAAAATATCTGATTCCGATGGTCAAGGGCGAAAAGCTCGGCGCTTTCGGTCTTACTGAACCGAATGCCGGTACAGATGCTTCCGGTCAGCAGACCAAGGCTGTTTTCGACAAAGAAACCAACGAATGGATCCTCAACGGTTCCAAGATCTTCATCACCAACGGCGGCCAGGCTGATGTCTACATCATTTTTGCAATGACAGACAAGAGCAAGGGAAACAGAGGTATTTCCGCATTTATCGTAGACGCGGGACTTCCGGGCTTCTCAATCGGCACCAAGGAAAAGAAGATGGGTATCCGCGGTTCTTCAACAACAGAACTGGTATTCGAAGATGTACATCTGCCGGCAGAAAATCTGCTTGGTAAAGAAGGCAAGGGCTTCAATATCGCCATGACCACCCTCGACGGCGGCCGTATCGGTATCGCAGCTCAGGCTCTCGGTATCGCAGAAGGTGCTCTTCAGGAAACTATCGACTACGTCAAGGAACGTAAACAGTTCGGACGTTCGATTGCAAAATTCCAGAATACCCAGTTCAAAATCGCGGATATGTATACCCGCATCGAAGCTGCCCGTGCTCTCGTTTACAAGGCTGCGATCGCCAAGGATACTCAGAAGGTATTCAGCTTTGAAGCAGCTCAGGCTAAGCTCTTTGCTGCCGAAACAGCGATGGCTGTTACGACAGAATGTGTACAGCTCTTCGGTGGTTATGGTTATACCAGAGACTATCCGGTAGAACGTATGATGAGAGATGCGAAGATCACTGAAATCTACGAAGGTACCAGCGAAGTACAGCGTATGGTTATTTCAGGACGGCTCTTCAAATAAGGGAGGACAGTTTTAAGTGAAAATAGTTGTTTGTGTAAAACAGGTTCCGGATACGAATGAAGTAAAGCTGGACCCGAAAACAGGTACACTGATTCGTGAAGGCGTTCCGTCTATCATGAATCCTGACGATAAAGCCGGTCTTGAAGCTGCTCTGCAGATCAAAGACAACAATGAAGGTGTCGAAATTGTCGTACTGACAATGGGACCACCGCAGGCTGACGAAGTTCTCCGTGAAGCACTGGCAATGGGCGCTGACGAAGGCATTCTGCTCACCGACAGAAAGTTCGGCGGAGCGGATACATGGGCTACATCCTCAACGATCGCAGCTGCGATCGAAGCGATTCCGGGCTGGGATCTGATCATCACCGGCCGTCAGGCTATCGATGGCGATACCGCACAGGTTGGTCCGCAGATTGCCGAACATCTCGGAATCCCGAATGTTTCCTATGCTGAAGATATCAAGCTCGAAGGCGACTATGTTGTCGTCAAGAGACAGTATGAAGACCGTTATCAGATGGTCAAAGTCAAGATGCCGTGCCTGATCACCGCACTTGGCGAAATGAATACGCCGAGATATATGACTCCGGGTGGAGTCCTCAATGCTTACAGAAACGGCAACGTCCAGGTATGGGGCCGCGATGACATTACTATCGACGATTCGAATATCGGACTGAGTGGTTCCCCGACCAGAGTTTTCAAGTCTTTCCCGAAATCTCTGAAAGAACCAGGAACCATTTTCGAACTCGATCCTCAGGAATCGGCAGAAAAAATTGTCGAAAAACTGCAGGAAAAATTCATCATATAGGAGCATTGTGTAAATGAGTAATGCAGATTATAAAGGCGTAATGATCTATGCTGAGCAGGTAGACGGGAAAATTACACCCGTTTCCTACGAACTGATCGGAAAAGCAAAAGAACTGGCGAAGGATCTGGATACTGACGTTACAGCAGTACTCCTGGGTTCTGATGTCGGCACCCTTCCTGAAAAACTGGAAATGCGCGGAGCAGACAGAGTTATTGTCGTTGACAATTCAGCTCTGGATCAGTACAAGACTGAACCGTATGTTCATGCGCTGACTACTGTTATCAACAAGTATAAACCGGAAGTCGTTCTGGTCGGTGCTACTGCAATCGGCCGTGATCTGGCTCCGAGAGTTTCCGCCAGAGTCCACACAGGACTGACGGCAGACTGCACCAAGCTGGAAATCAATCCGGAAGACAAGGGTCTTATGATGACTCGTCCGGCATTCGGCGGCAACATCATGGCTACTATCCTGTGCCCGAATAACAGACCTCAGATGTCCACCGTTCGTCCCGGCGTAATGCAGAAGCTTCCGAGAAACCCGGAACTCAAGGGACATGCCCAGATTATCTTCGAAGATATCAACGATTTCGACAAGCATGACAATACTGAAATCCTGGAAGTCGTCAAGACCATTCAGGAAAAGATGGACATTCAGGACGCCAAGGTTCTGATCTCCGGCGGACGTGGTATGCAGTCACCGGAAAACTTCAAGATCCTCCAGGATCTGGCCGATGTACTGGGCGGAACAGTTTCTTCCTCACGTGCTGCAGTTGATGCAGGCTGGGTTGAAAAAGACCGTCAGGTAGGTCAGACTGGTAAGACAGTCCGTCCGAACCTGTATGTTGCTGTCGGTATTTCAGGCGCTATCCAGCATCTCGCGGGTATGGAAGATTCTGACTTTATCGTAGCAATTAACAAGGACGATACAGCACCGATCTTCTCCGTAGCAGACGTTGGAATCGTCGGCGACGGTCTCAAGATCGTTCCGCTGCTTACTGAAGCAATTAAAGCTGAAAAAGCCGAAAAAGCTGAAGCATAATAACCGGAATCCCGCGAAAGCGGGATTCTTTTTTTGGACAATACGCCCTTTCTCGGTCCGCGTATAAAAAACGAATACTGTTTAGAATGAAATCTGACCATAAATATGGTGGAGAAAAAATGAATTTCGAAAAAGAATACAGAGAAAAACTGGTTACTGCCGAACAGGCAGCCACAGCCATCAAAAGCGACGACTGGGTGGATTACGGCTGGTGTGTCACTACACCGGACGCAGTAGACAAAGCGCTGGCTAAACGGATTACGGAAGTCAATCTGACCAATGTTAAATTCCGCGGCGGCATCCTGATGCGTGAACCGGAAATTTTCAAAATCGAAAATGCTGCGGATCACTTTGTCTGGAACAGCTGGCATATGGGCGGGATCGAACGCAGAGCCGTTGCCAAGGGCTTCTGCTTCTATGCACCGCTGCGTTATTCAGAACTGCCGCGTTATTATCTCGACATGAAGGATCCGGTCGATGTAGCGATCTTCGTCTGTTCGCCTATGGACGAACATGGCTATTTCAATTTCGGACCTTCCGCTTCCCATCTGGGTGCGGTCATGCAGCGCGCAAAGAAGATCATTGTCGAAGTAAACAATACTGTTCCGCGTTGTCTGGGCGGCGTCGAAAACGGCGTTCATATTGACAGGGTCGATATGATTGTTGAATCCGACAATACACAGATTCCGGTTACCGGAGCAGCCGGTGAACCTTCGGAAGTAGATCAGAAGGTCGCAGAACTGATCGTTAATGAAATTCCGAACGGTGCCTGCCTGCAGCTGGGAATCGGCGGTATGCCTAATGCTGTCGGCAAGCTTATTGCAGAATCCGATCTGAAGAATCTCGGTGTTCATACCGAAATGTATGTCGACTCCTTTGTTGATATTGCCCGGGCCGGCAAGATTAACGGCTCACAGAAGAACATCGACCGTTTCCGTCAGACCTATGCTTTCGGTTCCGGTACCAAGAAGATGTACGACTATCTGAATGACAATCCGGAATGTATGTCGACCTCAGTCGGTTATACCAATGATGTCCGTATCATTTCACAGCTCGACAACTTCATGTCCATTAACAACGCTGTAGATATTGACCTGTACGGGCAGATTTCTTCGGAATCTTCCGGAACCAAGCATATTTCCGGAGCCGGCGGACAGCTTGACTTCGTACTCGGTGCCTATCTGTCACAGGGCGGCAAGAGCTTTATCTGCCTGTCTTCGACCTTCACAGACAAGAAGGGCGAAATGCACAGCCGTATCCTGCCTACTCTGCATGACGGTTCAGTCGTGACCGATACCCGTGCCAATGTCCAGTATATCGTCACTGAATACGGGATCATCAATCTGAAGGGCCTGGCTACCTGGCAGAGAGCAGAAGCACTGATCTCGATCGCTCATCCGGATATGCGTGATCAGCTCATTAAAGACGCTGAAAAGATGGGGATCTGGAGACGGACCAACAAAGAATAAGCACTATAAAAACAAAACAGCAGCATCGATTCTCTGCATTCAGGCAGACGGTTTAAGCTGTTCTGCCGCGGATGCTGCTGGAATCGAAGCTGTATAAACAAAAGAGACATTACCTGAACAAGGTAATGTCTCTTTTGTTTATACATGATTTACAGCCGGACTGATCAGTACAGTATCTTATTCCATCATCCGGGCAGTTACTCCATGCAGATTCTCCGGTCAGGCATTCGTGCGTAGTCCGGATAGGTTCTCCGGTCAGCCGCTCGTGTGTAATCCGGGCAGTTCCTCAGATAAGGCGTTTGTGCGTGAAGTGTTTTTTACCGTCCGCATAATCGGCTACAATGTCGCCATTTCCCCTGAGGATATACTTATAGGTACAGAGCCCTTCCAGGCCTACAGGGCCTCTTGCGTGGAGTTTGGAGGTGCTGATGCCTACCTCTGCACCGAACCCGAAACGATAGCCGTCCGAGAAGCGGGTGGAAGCATTGACGAACACGCAGGCAGAATCCACACCTGTGGTGAAAGCTTTTGCAGCATCGCTGTTTTCCGTGACAATGGCATCGGTATGACCGGAGCCATAACGGTTGATGTGGTCAATAGCCGTCTGTTCGTCCGGAACAACTTTAATGGAAAGAATATAATCGAGGTACTCGGTTTTCCAGTCTGCTTCGTCTGCCGCTTTGACATCGATGATGGATTGTGTTGCCTCGTCGCCGCGCAGCTCCGTGTTCTTTGCTGCAATCGCTTCCCGGAATTTCGGAAGAAATGCCTTCGCTATATCCTGGTGAACGAGCAGTGTTTCGGTAGCATTGCAGACTGCCGGATACTGTGTTTTGCCGTCTACTGCGATTCTGACCGCTTTGTCAATATCCGCATCCCTGTCGATATAGGTGTGGCAGATTCCGTCTGCATGACCCATGACCGGGATCCGGGAGTGGTCCATAATGTATCGGACAAAAGCATTGGAACCGCGAGGGATAATCAGATCGATATACTCGTCAAGAGCAAGCATTTCGTTCACTTCTTCGCGTGTTTCCATATTCTGGATCCAGCCGTCCGGCAGTCCGCCTTCATGACCGGCATCCCGGATTGTTTCATACAGGGCCCGGATCGTTTCAATGGCCTCGCGTCCGCCCTTGAGCATGACGCCGTTCCCGCTTTTCAGTGCCAGGGTTGAAATCTGAACAAAAGCATCAGGTCTGGATTCAAATATAATGCCGAGAACGCCCAGAGGGACGGTTACCCGGCTCAGAATCAGCCCGTTGTCCAGCTCGGTCTGCATGGTGATATCGCCTATGGGATTGTCAAGTTCCTTCAGGCTTTCAATGCCGGCAATGACATCGGCCAGCTTGTGATCGTCAAAACGCAGGCGCTTCATTAACGGAGCCGCCAGACCTTCCTGCTCTGATCGTTTCAGGTCTTTCTCATTGGCCTGAAGAATCATCTGTTCATTGGCCCTGAGCTTTTCGGCAATCTTTGTTAAAGCCTGCTGTCTGGTTTCGTAAGGCAGTGTGGAAAGCTTTAAACTCGCCTGTCTGGCCTCCCGGCCTTTCTCGCGTATCGTTACTTTATTCTCTGTCATTGTTTGTTCCTGTCTCAAAAATTATTTATGATAGGTTTCATTTCTGATGATTTTAAACGCACGGTAGATCTGTTCCAGCAGCATGACCCGGAAAAGCTGATGGGGAAAGGTCATCTGTGAAAAAGACAGAACCATCCGGCTCTGCTGGAGGACGGCTTCCGAAAGTCCATTGGACCCGCCGATCATAAAGTTGATCGTACTGTCGCCGGACAGCATCATCTGTTCCAGTGTGTCCGCAAACTTTTCGGAAATCATTTCCTGTCCGTTCGGATCCAGAGCGATGGAAGGGTAAGTACCTGCTTTTTCGAGGATTTTCTGTCCTTCCCGTTCCTTCACACGCCGGATTTCTTCTTCAGAGTAGCTTTCCGGCACCTTTTCGTCTTTGAGTTCTATAATTTCGACCTTTGCATAAGCCGAAAGACGTTTCAGATACTCTTCGCAGGCGGATTTAAAAAACTTTTCCTTTAATTTACCAACGCAGATCACTCTGATTTTCATCAGAAAGCGTACATGGCTACAAGGGATACCGCCATGATAATGACGAGAACCAGAGCTCCGATCCTGTATCCGGTATGAATTCTGTTGCGTTTGTCTGCTTGTTTACTGTTCTGTTTTTTTGATGACATGGTTGCCTCTTTTGATAAATACTGCCGGTTTCAGAAAAGCCGGTGTTGAAATCAGTTCGATCACAGGATATAACGGGTGCACAAACAGCATCGGGAATATTTCTGAAAACTGAAATCATACTGAAATCACGGAAAATCCGTGATCATTGAACGGATTATATCAGTCTTTGCTGTCAGAAGCATCCGGATCCTGAGTTTCCGGATGACTTTCGCGATATTCACGGCGCATTTCTTCAATTGCGCGTTCTTCTTCGAGCTTGAGATCTGCAGCCTTCTGTTTGACACTTGCATTGTACTGGGCGACGACTTCCGGCAGTGATGCTTCTTCACCGGGTTTCATATGTTCGCCGAATGCCTGCAGAAGGACCAGTCTGTTATCGGAAGGACCAGCGAAATCTGCCAGATAGATTCTTTCATAGGCTCCGAGGATCAGGGAACCATTTTCGATGAGTATGGTCTTTGAATTGCCGAAGATCATTGAGCGGAGGTTGTTGGTCTGAAAGCCGTGAAACTCCCATCCCTCATTGACCGGGAAAAGATTAGTGAGCTTTTTAATAAAGTCTTTTTCTATTGTCGGTGTTTCGTTGGAAAGTGTGAGTACCGAACATTCATTATCCGGAGTCTGTACTATAAGAAAACCTGTACTGATTCTCTCATCTGTGATATACTGCAAGACGTCGTCTGTGATATCCGTTAGTGTTTCAAGTCTGCCGGTTTTAATCGTTAAATTTTTCATTTTTGCTCCAGATTGTATAAAAATGTTAAAAAAGTACTTGCCAAATGACACTTAACATTATAAAATAACTATTGTTGATTTTCAAGACAACAAACGGGGTGTGGCTCAGTTTGGTAGAGCGCACGGTTCGGGACCGTGAGGCCGGAGGTTCAAATCCTCTCACTCCGACCATTTGTAAAAAACAGGACAGGTTATGCCTGTCCTTTTTTATTGCCCTTTTATGTTAAAATGAAGCTGGTTTACTATAAGTTTTTTGGAAATTTTCGATCCGCACAGCCGGATCGTTTCATGAACAGCACGGATGTAGATCCGGAAATGAGGAAATCTTGAAACTGCAGGATGCAAAGAAGAATTTTACCGGGACAGAAATCCTGAGCGGCAGCTTTGGTCTGGAACGCGAAGGACTCAGAGTTACGCAGGATGGCCATCTGGCCCAGACAGATCATCCCGAAATATTCGGGAGCAAGATCGAAAATCCCTACATTACCACTGACTTTTCAGAAAGCCAGGTGGAAGTAGTTACCCCGCCTTATGACAGTCTTACCAAAACATATGGTGTTCTGGAAGGACTGTGTAATATTGTCAACAATGAAATCGGGCCGGATGAATTTCTATGGCCTGGCTCCATGCCCTGTATCGCTCCGGAAGACGATCAGATCCGGATTGCGGTTTACGGTACCGGAGAAAAAGCCCGCTCTTACGAAGCTTACCGGAAGAGCCTGATCCAGAAATACGGCGGTAAAAAACAACTGCTGACCGGCATACATTTTAATTTCTCTCTCTCCGATGCGTTCCTTGAAAAGCTGAGAAAGCTCGAGGAACCGCAGACTTCGTTTCGTGATTTCAAAGACAAGGTTTATCTGAAAATTGCCCGCGGGTATCTGAAGTACAGATGGCTGGTGATTTATTTAACCGGCTGTTCATCAGCACGACATATCAGCTATGACTGCTCGCAGAACAACGGGATGACTCAGTCGGACGATGAATCCTACGTCTCGGATCTGGGCCCGTCATTCAGAAACTCCGCCTGCGGATATAAAAATCTTGTGGACCTGTTTCCTTCTTACGATTCGGTCCGGGCTTATACGGATGATGTGCAGAGTTTTGTCGATGCAGGACTGATCAGCGAAGCCAAGGAGCTCTACACACAGATCCGCCTGAAAACCCGGGATAAAGACAGAGTCCTGGAATCGCTGCTTGAAGACGGGATTGAATATCTGGAAATCCGGACCATCGACCTGAATCTGTTCGACAAAATCGGTGTTGCACTCTCGGATCTGCGCTTTATCCAGCTGCTTTTGATTTGGATTCTGTTTTCAGATGAAAATAACGGTGAAAACTGGCAGGAAGAAGGCCTGAAAAACGAGCTGGATACTGCTTCCTTCGGACTGAAACCGGATCTGATGCTGCTGAAAGACGGAAAAGAAATTCCATTCCGTGAATACGCCCTGTCAATCCTGGATGAACTCGCGCAGGCAGATCAGCTGCTGGGGCTGGCATCGGCGGATATTCTGGACGAAATGCGCTCGCGCATTGAACATCCGGAAACAACGTATGCAGCTTCCCTGGCTTCCCTGGTAAAAAAAGACGGCTATATCACTGAAATGATGAAATTTGCCAGAGCCTATAAAGAAGACAGTCAGCATTTCCGCTATCTGTTCAAGGGCTTTGAAAATTATGAGCTTTCAACACAGATTCTGATGAAGGAAGCCATGACAAGAGGCATCAAAACCGAAGAACTGGACCCTCAGGATAATTTTATTCTGCTTACCGGAAAAGACGGACGGGAACAGCTGGTTAAACAGGCAACTAAAACACAGGCAGACAATTATGCCAGTGTGCTGGCCATGGAAAATAAAGTCGTCACTAAAAAGATTCTTGCGAGAAACGGAATTCCGGTTCCGGACGGAGCAGAATTCAACTCGATGGATGCGGCCAGAGCCAGGCTTTCCCTGTATGCGGAAAGACCTGTTGTCATCAAGCCCAAGTCCACCAATTACGGGACAGGAATTTTCATGTTTGAACACGGCGCACCGGAGGAAGATCTGATCGCCGCAGCAGAAGGTGCCTTTAAATATGATGACACCATCCTGATCGAGGACTATATTCCGGGACGGGAATATCGTTTCCTGACTATAGGCGGGAAGACTGCTGCAGTCATGAACCGTGTTGCTGCCAATGTTGTCGGCGACGGACGGTCTACGATTCAGGAGCTGATGGAAAAGAAGAACGAACATCCGTTCCGTGGCAATCACTACGAATCGCCGCTGGAAAACCTGCGTATTGACGAACAGACCATTCTGTATCTGAAAGGGCAGGATCTGACCCCTGAAAGTGTCCCTGAACGCGGAGAAACGGTCTACCTCAGAGGAAACTCCAATGTCAGCACCGGGGGAGACAGTGTAGATATCACAGATGAAATGCCGGACTTTTTCAAACGTATTGCCGAAAAAGCCGCGGATGCGATTGGTGCAGTGTTCTGCGGTGTCGACATGATTATCGAGGACTATACCAATACCCAGTCTACTTACGGCATTATCGAACTGAATTTCAACCCGGCTACCCATATGCATGCCTATCCGTATAAAGGGAAAGAACGGCGTACCGGAGCCTATATCTTAAGTGCGCTGGGGCTGATCGACGAAGATTTTGATACAATCGACAAAAAGTAAAGTAGTAAAGCAATGACGGAAACGAGTAAGAGACAGCACAGCTTTGCCGTGTGCGCCTATGGGGATTCTCCGTATCTTGAGGAGTGTATTCTTTCGCTCAGGCACCAGACGGCTGCGTCGGAAATTTTTATTTCCACGTCCACACCCAGCGAGTTTATTTACCGGATTGCCAGGCTGTACAGTCTGCCGGTGTTTCTATCGCACGGGGGTGGAATCGGCAGTGACTGGAATGCTGCCTTATCACATGCACAGACTCCCTATGTCACGATTGCCCATCAGGACGATGTCTATCTGAAAAACTATACTGAGATTATCCTCAATGCTTTTGACAGGGATCCGCGCGGGATGATTGCTTTTACGGATTATCGGGAAATTTACAACGGGAAAGTCATTTCTGAAAATCTGAATCTGAAAATCAAGGAGCTCATGCTGCTGCCGCTGAGAGCAGACGGGAACAGCCGGTTTTCGAAACGGGCTGCCATTGCTTTCGGCAATGCCATCTGCTGTCCGGCAGTTGCCTATAATACCGGCATGATCGGGGATTTTCAATTCGGACAGGATATGCGCTCCAATATTGACTGGGCGGCATGGGAGACTTTATCGAAGAAAAACGGATCGTTTCTGTATTGTCCGGAACCGGCTGTGCTTCACCGGATTCACAGTGAAAGTGAAACCTCAAATATGATTGGCGGGAATCTCCGTCACGATGAGGATCTGGAAATATTCAGGAGATTCTGGCCGCGGCCGCTTGCCGGACTGATTTCTTCCTTTTATAAAAACAGCGAGAAAGGAAATATAAAATAACTGATGACCAACATCATTTTGATTGCAATCTATCTGTTCTGTTCTGTGGGAGGACTGACACTGGTGAAGGTCGGAGCGAATAACAACGGCTTTCAGGCAACCAGCGCCTTTTTTAATCTGCAGCTTTCCTATACGACAGTTCTGGGACTGCTGCTCTATATTGCAAGCTTTATCATGTGGATTGTGATCGTACAGAAATTCAATCTGAGTTATATTCAGCCGCTTACAGCAGGTCTGTCCTATATACTGATTCTGGCCGCTTCTCTGTTTATTTTGAAAGAAAGTATCGGAATGTATCAGTGGATCGGGATTGGATTTATTCTGGTCGGTGTGATTCTGATGAATCTCCAGAAATAGGGATAACCAGAGCCGGATGCTGATGGTATTGCTCAATCGTTTTTAGACAGGAATGAAAATGGAAACAACTAATAATCGAAAACAGGTACAAACGATCCTGCTCGCCTTGCTCTGTGCTGTTCTTTCAGCGTTCTTTCTCAATTTTCTTGAGGCACTGGCTTCGGAAAAACTGGGCCTTTATCAGAGCTTTTCTCAGACAATTCACGTTTATCTATCAACACTCGGTGAACGGGCAGGCGCCTTGTGTATTCTCTTTGCAGTGCTGTTCGTCATCTTTCTCGCCGTTTTTCTGGCGGGGAAAAAGCTGGGAGCCCTGCTTTACCAATACCGTTACTGGGTCGCGGCAGCTTTTGTAGTGATCGGCACGGTTCTGCAGCTTAACGGATCCTCACTGGGAATGTGGGCTGGTTATCTGGGGCTTCCGCAGGATACAGGTGTCCTGGTCGGACAGTCAAGAGCGATCCGTTCGGACGAGTGGGCGGTTTTCTCACCAATGGCGCTGTCACAGTACTCTAATGGGTTTGCCTATACCAGTGAACTGTGGCGCGGTACCGTGACTGATATGTTTGCTGTTTACGGACAGCCGGTTTCGTCTCTGCTTATTCTGTTCAGGCCTTTCCAGATCGCTTATCTGTTTTTACCGGCGGGAAATGCACTTTCATTTTACTGGTGCTCCCGGCTGGCTGTGATGATGCTGGTTTCGTTTGAATTCGGTATGTTCCTGACGGATCGCAACAAAGCATTATCATCCGCCTATATGCTGCTTGTCGCGTTCGCTCCGGTTGTGCAGTGGTGGTACTCGATTAACGCACTGGTGGAAACTCTGATTTTCGGACAGATTGTCGTACTTTGCATTAATGCTTTCTTTGAAGCAAAGACATGGAAAGCCAGATGGATTGCCGCGGCCGTTTTTGCATGGGCAGGCCCCGCATTTATCCTGGTTATTTATCCGTCCTGGCAGATACCGTTTCTTTATGTATTCGGTCTGATCTGCTTATGGGTGATTATTTCCAAATGGAAAACCGCGAAGCTGGAACGCAGAGACTGGCTGCCGGTTCTGTGTGCATTTGCTTTTATCGGTGCGGTGCTGGTGGTTTTCCTGCTTAAATCACAGGACGCCATACTTGCAGTTTTAAATTCCGCATATCCGGGAAAACGACTGGTTTTCCAGGATACAGCGCCTGCGACGCTGTTCAGGTATCCCGGCAATCTGTTTATGAGTTTTACCTCATCCGGACTTCCTGCCAATCAGCCGGAAAATGCGACTTTTTTCAGTCTGTTTCCGATTGGGGCGATCTTGTCTGTTTACGTAATGTGGAAGACAGGGAAAAAAGATCCGGTCATGATCATTCTGCTGCTGGGGCTGTTTTTCGGGCTTTACACAGTTTTTGGTATGCCTGAGTTTCTCGCGAAGCTGACGCTCATGAGCTATTCACAGCCAATCCGTACCGAGATCGTATTTGACTTTGCCAATCTGCTGTTGTTAATGCGGGCGCTGTCTTTCGAAGTAAATTTCCGGACAATACCGGCACTGATCACAGCGGCAGTGTGCGCAGCAGCAGTCACGCTCATTTCCGCTAACTGGACCTATCAGGGGTATATGCTCACGGGCAGACAGATTTTCTGCATGCTGGTCCTGTTCCTCGCTTTTGCAGGCGTGCTGCTGTACTGGAACAAACTGATATACAGAAAACTGCTGTTCTGGCTTATTATATGCATCTGTCTGATGTGCGGTGCTTTCGTTAATCCAATCCGTACCGGGCTCGGCCCCATCGCTGATAACAGTCTGTCTTCCGAAATTGCATCAATTGAAGAGTCAGATCCGGGGCTTTGGATTGTTGAAGATAACGAACCCGGCTTTACGACCAATCTGTTCCCGGCATCAGGGGCTTCGACCCTGAATTCAACCAGCACCTATCCGAATATGGAAACCTGGAAGAAGATCGATACAGATGGCAGTGATGAGAATATTTACAACCGTTATGCCAATCCGGTTATTATTCTTGAAAATACAGAGCCTACCCGATTCGAACTGACAGCGGCTGACAGCTTTACCGTTTATCTGAATACGGACGATTTGAAAAAACTGGATATTTCCTATATCTATTCGAAAAAGGATCTGAGCCGGTTTGACAGTTCTACAGTTACCTTTGATAAAATCTGGTCAGATAAGGCCGGAGCGATTTATAAGGTAATCTACCAGTAGACTCTGAATTTCCCGTATCAGAAGCGGTTTATACTATGTTCATACAGAGACTCCGGAAGATCTTCCGGAGTCCACAGGAAAACCCGGATTGCAGGCGGACATGGCTTGTTTCGAAAAAAGCGCTGTGTTCCGGAAGAACGGTATCAGGGTCAAATAACTTGTATCCTCTCCGGATATGGTTTATTATAAAATTTGAATACGTTGATCGCGGCGTCTGGATTAAGGAGAAACAGATTACCAGTACATGAATATAAAAAATTTCAGAAATCAGTTTGAAGAGCTTTTCCGTTTCGGTGTAAACGGGGTCGTATGCTTCATCATTGACTGGGGTACTATGATGCTCCTGATGACTTATACTGACCTGCCGGACTGGTTTTCAATCGGAGCCGGTTTTACGCTCTCGGTTATCGTCAATTATATTATCTGTGTTTTGTGGGTTTTCAAGGGAGCCGGGAAGCAGGGATTTGGCCAGCAGGTTATTTTCGTAGGCTCCAGTGTAGTCGGACTGTTTCTGACAGAGATACTGATGGCCTTTTTTATGCAGTATATGGGCGCGACACCGGCCAAGGTTATCGTGACACTTATCGTTATGGTCTGGAATTACGTATTCAAGCGTTTTGCTGTATACGGAATGGATAAAGGAAAGAAAGATTGATGAAGAAAACTGCCGTACTGATCCCGTGTTACAACGAAGCAGCGACGATTGCCAAAGTTGTCGGGGACTATAAAAAAGCCATGCCGGAAGCGGATATCTACGTTTATGACAATAATTCCTCCGACGGAACTGACGAGGAAGCCAGAAAAGCGGGCGCGATAGTCCGATACGAATATAAGCAGGGAAAAGGAAACGTTGTGCGTTCGATGTTCCGCGACATTGATGCTGACTGTTATATCATGACTGATGGAGACGATACCTATCCGGCTGAAGATGCACTCAAGCTTCAGGATATGGTACTGAACTACGGCGCAGATATGGCAATCGGAGACCGTCTCTCATCCACCTATTTTACTGAAAACAAACGTCCGTTCCACAATGTGGGCAATGTTCTGGTCAGAAAGCTGATCAACACGTTTTTCAAAGCGGATCTGCATGATATTATGACCGGTTCCAGAGGATTTTCCAGGGATTTTGTTAAATCTTTCCCGGTTACATCAAAGGGATTTGAAATCGAAACTGAAATGTCGATCTTTGCCCTCGATAACAATATGAATATCAAGGAAGTGGCGATTGGCTACCGTGACCGTCCGGAAGGCAGCGAATCCAAGCTGAACACCTATTCAGATGGCTTCAAGGTCCTCAGAACCATAGGCCGCCTGTTCAGAGACGCCAAACCGTTTGCGTTTTTCACAACCATTTCGCTTATTCTGGCCGTGATTCTGCTTTGTTTCTTTATTCCGATTGTGATTGAATTTACACAGACAGGTCTGGTCACCAGGATTCCGACGCTTATCGTCCTGTGCGGACTGGGTGTCGTCATTATTGCCAACTTCTTCTGCGGCCTGATCCTGACCGTTCTGAAAAAAGAATACAAGGATAATTTTGAACGAAGTCTCACTATTCTGAGAAATCAGTATAAGATGAACGACAAAGATTCAGATCAATAATACAGAAAAGCCGCCCGCGGGGCGGCTTTTTGTTTTTTGTATTTACACAGTGTCGTTTTATTAGGTCTCAGCAGTGAATTGAATATGTTAAAATAATCAACAGAGACAGCAGAAAACCGGAGCGTAGTATCCGGCAATACAGACCAGCCCGGATATCAGAATTTTCCGGACAAATCAGGGGCTGTCGCGATCCGATTAACAACTGACTGGAGAATGAATGGGAAACAAATTTTCAGATAAACATCGTATAGCTACCTATGATTGTACACCGCAGGAGGCACTCTCTCCTGTCATGATATTAAACTGGTTTCAGGAAGTGGCACAGGAACACTGTGAGGCAGTGAAGCTCGGTTTTTCCTTTAATGCCAGCAGAGAACTGGCCTGGTTTGTCGTTAAATACGACATTGCGTTTATTAAGTACCCTTGCTACGGACAAGAGGTTATACTGGAAACAGAGGCGTTTGCATTTGACCGTTTTGCAGCGCAGAGAAAGTTCAAGCTCTATTCAATGGACGGGGAACTGCTCGTAGAAGCGGATTCCGAATGGATGCTTCTGAGCCGTGAAAACGGCAAAGTGGTGCGCCTGTCAACCGTTCCGGAGCTGGAGGCTTTCGGTGCTGGGACAAAGTCTGACTTCAGTCTCAGAAGGCTGCCCAAACTGGATGGTGATCCTGAACAAGTGAAACAGTTCCAGATCCGTTATCTGGATATTGATTACAACGGTCATGTAAATAATGTCAAATACCTGGCCTGGGCCATTGAAACCCTGCCTGCAGAGGTGGTGCAGGACCAGGAAATCGCAGCACTGAAAATTATTTATAAAGAGCAGGCGTTTTATGGCGGCAACATTACTGCCTCTGCAATTCAGACCGGTCCCTTCTGCTGGCGGATCGATATAAATGAGAATGACAGAATTCTGACGCAGCTGGAAATGACGATGCGTCCGATTACCGAAGAAATGCGCAGAGAGAGGAAATGCTAAAACAGGAAGAGCGCAAATGTTTCAGACAGGTTCCGGACACTGCGCTGGTGCTTGAGGGCGGCGGCCTGAGAGGAATCTGGTCAGCGGGTGTATTGGACCGGTTTATGGATCTGGGACTCACCTTTCCCTATATAATCGGCGTATCCATGGGTGCCATAACCGGAGCAAGTTATGTCTCCCGGCAGCGGGGACGTTTTATAGGTTTTGTACAGGAGAATCTGCGCAGACCGGCTTATATGGGCTGGGGCAATCTGCTCAGGGAAGGCAATTATTTCGGGCGCCGGTTTGCCTATGAAGTATCCCCGAGACGTTTCCTTCCATTTGATTTCAAAGCGTTTTATAATTCGCCGGAGCGTCTGATCAGCACGGCGACGGATATACGGACCGGCAGGGCGGTTTATTTCGAAAAGAATGAAAACAGGCTAGGCGACATTATGGCAGCCACCAGTTCCATTCCCTTTGTTTCCCGTCCGGTCAGTATTGGTCCGGGTCTGTACCTGGACGGGGGCACATCGGATTCGGTTCCCATACAGCGGGCTCTGGACGATGGATACAACAGAGCGGTTCTGATATTGACGCGGCCCCGTGGCTACAGAAAAGAACCCTATGCGCATCCGCTTCTGGCGCGCAGCTGTTATCGGAAGTATCCAAAAATGGCGGAAGCAATCTTGAATCGCCATAAACATTACAACAGGACGATGGATCAGATCGACCGGCTTGAGGACAGCGGGCAGATATTTGTATTCAGACCGGATAAACCGATTCAGTCAGCAATGCTGAACCGGGATCTGGCTGATGTTGAGGATCACTATAATGAGGGTTATGCATTTGCCAAAGCAGCGGAAAGAGCCTTTCTGAACTTTGCAGGTGTATGATCCGGAGAGAGTCATATGAACTTACAGGATTTTTACACAGGAAAATCGTTTGATGCATGGACATATTTCGGTGCTCACCAGGAAACGGAAAAAGGGAAAAAGGGATGGATCTTCAGAACCTACGCCCCCTCTGCTAAAAAGGTCACATTGATCCTGACAGCTGATACGGCAGTATACCCCATGGTTCAGGACGGACAGGGTGGTATCTGGAGTGTTTTTGTTCCCGGTATCCAGGCCGGAAGCTCGTATCTGTATGCCATCACAGGACCAGACGGCAGAGTCGTCAATCATACCGATCCCTATGCTTTTTCAGCACTGAAACGTCCTGAATACGATTCGGTTACAGCCGACATTGACTTTTCGTTCAGCGATGCAGCGTGGATGAAAAAACGCAAGCTCGATTACAATGAAGCGGTCAATATCTATGAAATGCACATGGGTTCCTGGCGCCGCAAAGAAGACAATTCGTTCTACAGCTACAGTGAAATCGCAGAACCGCTTATTGATTATCTGACAGAAGGCGGTTACTCGCATGTGGAATTCATGCCGCTTTCGGAGCACCCGGTAGATGAATCCTGGGGATATCAGGTCAGCGGTTTTTACAGCGTTACCTCCAGATACGGGACGCCTGCCGAGCTGGCAGAACTGATTAACACCCTTCACTGTCACGACATTGGCGTGATCCTGGATTTTGTTCCGGTGCATTTTGCACTGGACGCTTACTCTCTGTCCGAATATGACGGAACGGCACTGTACGAATATCCAAGCAAGGATACCGGCTACTCGGAATGGGGCAGCCGTAATTTCAATTATTACCGCGGAGAAGTCAGAAGTTTTCTTCAATCTGCAGCGGATTACTGGATTGATGTTTATCATGCAGATGGTCTGAGAATGGATGCGATTTCCAATGCTATTTACTGGCAGGGAAACAAGGAACGCGGTGTCAATGAAGGAGCAGTCGAATTTATCCAGCAGATGAATCTGGGACTGACCAAACGGCATCCGGACGTAATGAAAATTGCGGAAGATTCCACCAGCTTCCTCAAGGTCACAGCACCGGTTCAGTACGACGGTCTGGGCTTTGACTATAAATGGGATATGGGCTGGATGAACGACACGCTTGAGTTCTTTAAAACCGACCCGCTTTACCGTTCACGTGAAATCGGGAAACTGACATGGTCCATGCAGTATTTCTATTCGGAGCTATATATTCTGCCGCTCTCGCATGACGAAGTCGTCCATGGAAAACACAGCATACTGGATAAGATGCCGGGCAGCTATGAGGATAAATTTACGCAGGCCCGACTGCTGTATTTATATATGTTTACGCATCCCGGTAAAAAACTCAATTTTATGGGTTATGAATTCGGACATTTTGCAGAATGGTCAGAACAGCATCAGCTTGACTGGAATCTGCTGGATTATCAGACACATCACGACCTGTTTAATTACATCATTGCATTGAACCAGGTTTACAAAAGCACACCGGCTCTGTACGCAGAAGATTATAATTCCGCCTGTTTCCGCTTTGTGGATTCCGATAAAGGCGACGTGCTGGCTTTTGAACGGCGTGCCGGAGGTCAGCGGATTCTGGTGGTCTTTAATTTCGGCGGCTGTGCCTATCAGCATGTGACGCTTAATCTTGCGGAACCGCTCAAGCTGACTGAAATATTCGCGACCACCGAGCATTCCGGAAATGAACCGACTCTGCTGACAGATCTGACTCCGGTCAGAGTCCGCTATCCACAGCCTGCAGAAGAGTACCGGGTCGAAATAAATCTGCATCCGCTGGCCGGTATTTTATATCTGGCAGAAGAACAGCAGACCAGTCAGAAACCGGAAAAGCAGCAGGCTGGCAGACAGCAGGGGAATCAGGGCAGCAAGACGATGCAGCAGGCCGGTTCAGCGGGTACCGCAGATGATGATGAAGAATAAAAACGGGAGCAAACCGAAAAAGAAAAAGAGCAGCTCTCTGAAAAAACGCAACTTTCTGTACTGGGGTGGTGTAACGCTCACGATAGCCGGTATTGTCGGAATCGGGGATGCTATTTTTACGGTTTATAAAGGAATACTGATGTCTTCGGCAGATTCGCAGGCTTATTCAAGTATATTGACGAATCTGAATATTACCCAGTCGCAGGCATCCACTGCTGTTATTACGGTGGGCAGTATCCTGATGCTCTTTTATATGCTGATGACGGGAACCGGCGTGGTTGGGATTTTTTCCTGGCATCGTACCTTTACCAAACGGAATCTGTTCTGGGTGAGTCTGGTTCTGATGGGGCTGGATCTGCTGTTTTATTTCCTGGGTTCCATCGATTTATGGCTGCTTCTGGTCACAGGAGCTGCAGATCTGCTGTATTGTATCGGTGTGTACAAAAATTTCACACCGAAGCTCAAACAGTTTTCGTGACACTGGACAGGAATCATGACTCCAGACAGGATTTATGATTTCGGACAGGTGCAGCGATTCCAGTCAGACTTGGTAATTTCATACAGGTTTCATAATATTGAAAGACAGTCACTGCCGGCCAGAAACCGTCAGTGACTGAAACACCCCCGAAACATGACTGTTTCGGGGGTATTTTTATATGTCAAACATACTCTGCTGTCCGTTTTTCAGATGGGACTGCAGCGGGATGCTGTAATCACCGCTCAGGGAGCGGGCTGCCGCCGGATCATTCAGCCAGCGCCCGGCTTCGTTTCCGGGGATGATGACAGGCATGCGGTTATGGACCTTACGCACTGTATCATCCGGCTCTTTGGTCAGAATGACGAAACGCGAAGCATTTATATCATTGGAAGTGTTTGAGCTTTTCGGAGTATCTGAGGCTGATGAACGGCCGGAAGGATGTGCAGGCTGCCAGAGACCACCCAGAAACATGAGCTCGTCCGGTGCAGTAAAAACGAACTGCTGTTTTTCCGGATTCCATTCGTAAAATCCCGTGGCCGGGATCAGACAGCGGCGTCTTTGAAAATCATCCCGGAACATCCGCTTTTCCGGAGCAGTTTCAGATCTGGCATTGATTAGCAGCTGTCCGGGCTTGAATGGATTTTCATAACCCCATTTCAACAGTTCCATTTCCGGGCCATTCCCGGTTTCGAGAATAACCGGTGCTTGCTGAGAGGGATAAATATCTCCACGCGTTGGATCCAGGTTTTCAAGACCTGTGGTACCGGCTAGCGGGGCGGGCATCTGTGTCAGAATATCCTCGCGGTCTTTATCGGTTAAAAATATAAATCTTCCACACATTTTTCTGCTCCTGACTTTCTGATCAATAAAAGGGTATATTTCCGGCGTTGTTCTGGAAATATACCCTTTTTATTAAAATCTTCAGTATTGAATGTTTTCCGGACACCTCAGAACTTCGATGGAAATCTGTGAAGACCGCGAAACCGGTATACGATGTGGTAGTGTTTGAATTTTAATAAACCACAACCGGTTCACCCGCTTCACAGTTCGAGTAAATGGTTTCGACTGCTGCATAGGGTGTATTGACACAGCCATGAGAACCGCTGGTCAGGTACAGATCGCCGCCGTAATTGCTTCTCCAGGATGCATCATGTATGCCGATTCCTCCG
The DNA here is from genome assembly GCA_050945075.1 of Eubacteriaceae bacterium. Taxonomy (GTDB): domain Bacteria; phylum Bacillota; class Clostridia; order Eubacteriales; family Eubacteriaceae; genus UBA7485. Next base: position 39,629 of record JBMNSG010000002.1, read on the forward strand.
TTGAACGGGATCCAGTAGGTAACGGGGGAAGCATAGCTGCTGCCGTCTCCGTTGTCACCGGAAAGTGTAACGTTGGTATCTTTGTAGGCGATCTGATAAATACCGCTTGGGGTTCCGTATCCGGATGAAACGGTTCCGGTAGTTACCGGGGTGGATACAACAAGCGAACCGTTTTTATAACAGTACATGGTCTGAGCACTGATCGAGATTTCGATATAGTCGCCTCCGACTGCGTTTCCGGAAGTTCTGTCTGCTCCTTCAGAATCATAAACCGGTTCTCTGGTTGTGGTCGAGCCTTCGGAAATTAATGAAACCAGCTGTTCGGTTTCTGCTTCCTGATCGATTTCCCAGCCATATCCGGCTGCATAGACTTCGACAGTTCCGCCTCCAGTGGTGTTAAAGTTCTGGTAGGTATACAGTGTATCGTATTTGTCTGCCAGCTCCTTGACATAAGCGGCAGCCTGATTGCTGTCAACTTGGACGTTGCCGTCCGCATCGGTGCTGAGCCAGTTGATGAAGGTGTTTTTATCCAGAGTCTCTGTCTGATTTCCGAATTTATAGGTAATCACGGTTGAAGCAATCTTATTGAGTTTTTCCACACTGGATTTAAGCTGTGCAGAATCAGCCGTTACAGACGGCTGAACATAGAGCTTTTCCTGTTTCAGATCGATTTTATCGGTTCCTGAAATCAGATCGTCCAGAACGGCCTGTTTCAGTTTGTCCTGATCGACCTGTGTTCCATAGATTTCATCCTTAATCACATAAGTGCCATTGTTATAGGAAGCCTGTGCATTTTCTGTGGCTACAATGTCGCTTCCGGTAACAAAAGAAGACTGGCTGACGATTTTATCGAGTTTATCTTCAGAATACGTGTATTTGCTGGCAAGATCGATTCGTTCGGCACCGACCAGTGCAACCGGCCAGCTCCAGGGATTCTGCTGGGCAATAACGCCGGCAAGGTCCAGATTGTTGGAGAAAGCCAGGTCGATATCGCCTGCAGTAATGTCAGCTGTTTTTCCGTCAGATCCCGTAATGGTTACCGTTCTGTCCGGTGTTCCGGATTGGATAATCTGTTCGGTTTCTGCTACGGTTTTGTTAGCGACTGAGAAACCGTCAACATAAGTCCCCGGCATAAACACCTGAGAGAAACGCCAGACTCCGATTAAATAGGCACAGACCAGTACAGCGGCTACACTGCCCAGAATAATCCAGAGCTTTTTCCTGTTTTTCGGCTTTTTTGCGACAGCAGCAGAACCGGAGGTTCTGTCTGCATCCGGATGTGGCAGATCAGTATCGTCTGCGGCATGCAGGTTGAGATCCAGTCCTCTGGGTTCGTCCAGAGGGCTGATTTCGGGATCCTCCGGTGCAAATATATCATCGTCCGCGGTTATACTATTTTCATTATCTGAAGCAGTATCATCCGGAGTGCTGTCGTCCCCGGCGGCATCATCTGCAGGACCATCGTTTCCGTCTGAGGATGAGTCATCGCTGTCTGAAGAATTGTCTGCGGGACTGTCGCTTTTGTCTGCTGCGTCGTCTGTGCTACCTGTGTCTGCAGCATCGAGTTCCGCAGCTGCATCAGGATCGGGATCAGCATCGTCCGCTGTAGCATTGGCATTGACGTTCGCTGCTGTATCAGGTTCCGGGGTGTCAGCTGTGCTGACTGTATCTGCAGCATTGAGTTCCGCAGATGTATCGGGATCGGCATCAGCATCGGCTGTTGCTGTATCAGATTCCGGGACCTCTGCTGTGTTGTCTGTGGCTGCTGCCCCGGCAACCGGAGCGGCAGATGCACTGCCCGTGCCTGTGGCTGCGGCATCCGGGATGTCACCGGTGGTTTCTGCCGGTTCTTCCAGCGTGTCCGAAACCGGCTCGGTAAGAAAGATCATCGAGGTATCGTCCGGATCTGCGGTTTTCGGATTGTCCGTCTCCTGGACGGCATGCTCCGAATCCGCAGTCGGACAGACCGGCTTATTATCTTTATTCTCTTCGTTTGGGTTCATTTGTTTTCCTGTCTGTTACTCTTTTCCGTTAGATCAATTGAATGAGTGCAAAAAACAGCAATATTAAAATTGACTGCAAATTTACATACATCTATTTTAACACGGACTCCTTTAGTCAGCATAATAGTTATAGGAGAGAATGTATGAGAATAAATAATCATAATCGTTTAATAATAAGAAATAATTCGCAGCAACGAGCTGGAAGCGTGTTATAATAGGAACAAGAATATGCAGCCGGACTCAGTCTGTTCCGGAATTTGAAGGAGAATACATGTTTGAAATCGTTAAGAAGCAAATGCTTGCAGACAATATTGTCGAATTTGTCGTAAAAGCACCACGCATTGCCAAACACTGCGAACCCGGACAGTTTGTCATTGTCAAGGAAGAGGATAAAACAGAACGTATCCCGCTTACCATCTGTGATTATGACAGAAAAGAAGGAACGATTACCCTGGTCATCCAGATTGTCGGAAAAGCAACACAGTTGCTGAGCGAACTGGACGCCGGTCAGTTTATTGCTCACGTGACAGGACCGTTGGGGAAACCGTCGGAATTCACGCAGATGTCTCCCGAAGAGCTGAAGGAAAAACGCCTTCTCTTTGTTGCAGGCGGTCTGGGCGCGGCACCGGTCTTTCCGCAGGTGAGATGGGCGCATGAACACGGGGTTCCTGTCGATGTCATTATCGGTGCCAAGACAAAGGATATCCTGATTCTTGAAGATGAAATGAAAGCTGTCTGCGACAATCTTTATATTGCCACGGATGACGGCTCTTACGGATACCACGGTCTGGTAACCGGTCTGCTTGAAGATCTGGTTGTCAACCAGGGAAAGAAATACACGGACGTCATTGCCATCGGCCCGATGATCATGATGAAGTTTGCAGCGCTCAAGACAAAAGAACTGGGCCTTCCGACCATTGTCAGCCTGAATCCGATCATGGTAGACGGTACCGGTATGTGCGGAGCCTGCAGAGTCCTGGTAGACGGAAAAGTCAAGTTTGCCTGTGTTGACGGTCCTGAATTCGACGGTCATCTGGTAGATTTTGATCAGGCGATGCAGCGCCAGCGTTTATATAAAACCGAAGAAGGAAGAAAATTCCTCGAAATTGAAGAAAAAGATACGCATCACGGTGGATGCGGTGTATGTTCGGAGGTGGAATAATGGCATTAAAACTCGAACGGGTGCCTGTTCAGGAACAGGATCCAAAAGTCCGTGCGACAAATTTTGACGAAGTCAATCTCGGATATACGCCGGAAGAAGCAGTCGCAGAAGCATCCAGATGCCTGAACTGCAAGAAACCGAAATGTGTGACCGGCTGTCCGGTAGAAATCAACATTCCCGGATTTGTCGAACAGGTGGCGAAGGGCAACTTCGAAGAAGCTTACAAGGTAATCAGCCTTTCTTCTTCACTGCCGGCTGTCTGCGGCCGTGTATGTCCGCAGGAAACGCAGTGCGAAGGTGTCTGTGTACTCGGCAACAAGGGTGAACCGGTTGCCATTGGCCGTCTGGAACGTTTTGTAGCGGACTGGGCCGGTCAGAACGGGATTAAACCGTCACTTGATGTCAAACCGAACGGCCGCAAGGTAGCGGTAATCGGAGCAGGGCCTGCAGGACTGACCTGTGCCGGAGATCTGGCACGGATGGGTTATCAGGTTAAGATTTTCGAAGCACTTCATGAAGCGGGCGGCGTACTGGTTTACGGGATTCCTGAATTCCGTCTGCCCAAGGATAAGGTTGTAGCCAGAGAAGTACAGAACGTACGTGATCTCGGTGTGGAAATCGAAACCGACGTTGTTGCCGGACACGCGCTGACTATTGACGAACTTTTTGATGATGAAGGATACGATGCGGTATTCATCGGCTCCGGGGCAGGTCTTCCGAAGTTTATGAATATACCGGGTGAACTGGCTAACGGTGTCCTCTCTGCCAATGAATATCTCACCAGAAACAACCTGATGCGTGCCTATGCCAACGGCGACACACCTATCGTACACGGGAAACGCTGTGTAGTTGTAGGCGGCGGCAATGTCGCTATGGACTCTGCCAGGACTGCACTCAGACTGGGTGCTGAAACCTATATTGTCTACCGCAGAAGTATGAAGGAACTTCCGGCTCGTGCTGAAGAAGTCCATCATGCAGAAGAAGAAGGCATTATTTTTGATCTGATGACCAACCCTGTGGAAATCCTCGAGGATGAAAACGGATGGGTCAAGGGGATCCGCTGTATCCGTATGGAACTGGGCGAACCGGATGAATCCGGCAGACGCCGCCCGATTCCGATTCCGGGTTCGGAATTCGAAATTGACTGTGATGAAGTGATCATGGCTCTGGGTACTTCTCCGAATCCGCTGATTCCGAGAACCACTGCAGGTCTGGATACCAACAGACGCCAGTGCATTATTGCCGATGAAACCACAGGACAGACCTCCCGTGAAGGTGTATTTGCCGGCGGAGATGCTGTTACCGGTTCCGCAACGGTTATCCTTGCCATGGGTGCAGGGAAGGCTGCGGCCAGAGGAATCGACGATTATCTGAATAAAAAAGAAGCTGAAAAGAAAGAACAGGCATAATAAGACTGCCTGTTCCGGAACAGCTTTACAACGGGGGCGGAACTGCCAGCGGAAACAGGAATACTGTTTGCAGGTGCAGATCCGCTCTTTTTCTATGGAAAATAAAAAACCCGCCGTAGCGGGCTGCATCATGGTTACATAGGGCTGAACTGATCTTTGGGTGCGCCGCATTCCGGACATACCCAGCTTTCCGGAAGGTCTTTGAAAGCAGTTCCCGGAGCTATATCCTGAGTCGGGTCGCCGATCGCCGGATCATAAATCCAACCGCAAATATCACATACGTACATATTGTTCCTCCTGTAAGTCGGTTTTAGAGCTTCCGGATGGAAACTCTGATAAAATCATTATACCCTGAGTACAGTATGGTTATCAAGGGAATACGGATAATAAATCGTTAACAATATTATATAAACCAAATGGCTTGAATGAGGTGTTTCTGATGCAGACCTGGAATCCATGGCATGGCTGTTTTAAAATAAGTGCCGGATGCAAAAACTGTTATATGTATGCTTCGGATTTGCGTTACGATCGGAATCCGCAGGACATTCACCGGACGGCGTCTTTTGATCTGCCGGCGCGTAAAAAACGCAGCGGCAGCTGGTCGTTCTGTCCCGGCGGCGGCTCTGTATTCTGCTGCGGGACCTCGGATTTCTTTTTAAAAGAAGCGGATCCCTGGAGGGAAGAAGCCTGGAATATGATCAGAAACAGGCCGGATCTCGACTTCCTGATTGTAACCAAGAGGATTCACCGGGCAGCGGAAACGTTTCCGCCCGACTGGGGAAACGGCTGGGAAAATGTGCGGATCTGCAGTACCTGCGAAAATCAGGAAACAGCGGATTTCAGAATTCCGATTCTGCTGGACCTGCCTATCCGCCACCGTATTATCGCGCATGAACCGATGCTGGAAGCGATCCGGATTGAAGATCTGATTGGCGGACGCGCCGGTCTTATTGAGAACGTCAACTGCGGCGGAGAATCCGGAGAGTATGCCCGTCTGTGCCGGTATGACTGGGTACTGGATACCAGAGAGCAGTGCAGGCGGCTCGGAATCTCGTATACCTTCCGTCAGACAGGCGCCAGATTCGAAAAGGATGGCAGACTCTACCGCATCCCCCGCAGACTTCAGGGAAGCCAGGCACGAAAGGCGGGCATTGACTTGTATTGAAACCTTCGCGCAGGGAAATGCGTTTGAATGACGGTGTAAATGAAAAATCCCGCTGCCACAGCAATCACAGGGATTGATGCGTCAACGGGATTTCATCGCAGAATTACTGATTCCGGCGGATCTTTACGGATCCCGCCGGGATCCGGTCTGTTTTGTCATCTGTTTGGCTCAGGTTCTGTAGTTTTTCTTTTCTTTGTAAAGGCGGTAACGGTCGTTCAGGAAGTCGCGTGTTTCCGTATAATCAGGCGGATCGGTACGTCCGGCCTTGTCTGCTTCTGCCAGCAGGATCAGGTCTTCAGGGCTGAGGGCTTCCGAAAACAGATTATTGGTTGCCCTGACTCTGGAATGATCTTTTGCGAGCATGTTGGGACGCATATGCAGCCTGGTCAGGTTAACGGCGGCTTCTTTTTCTTTAATGAATCCGGCTTCTTCCAGAAATTTGTCTGCGAGACGCGCACTGACATTTTCATGACCGATCGAGCGGATACGCCCGTTTTCGTTCGTGGTTTTGTAGGCTTTGCCTGTATCGTGGAGCAGCGCTGCCAGCATGAAGGCCAGCGGATCCTGAGCCTGACTTCTCAGCTCCGCAGCTGCATCCAGCACCAGCATGGTGTGAATAAACACATCTCCCTCCGGATGATAGTCCGGATTCTGTTCAACGCCGATCAGCGCTGCCAGATCGGGAAATTCCTTTTCAAGGTCTCCGCTTTTTCTGAGTGCTTCAAAATACTCTGAAGGCCTGCTGTCCTCGAGCAGCACTTCTTCCAGTTTTTTTCTGGCTTCTTCGTTCATCTGTCCTCCGAAATTATTGTCGTTCACTCCGGTAATGGAATTTGATATGTTCATTATAGTACTTCCCGGGACTCTCCGCATTTAAAAGATCACGGTATACTTCCCATGGGACATCATCATAACAGATGGATTTTCCGCTTGTAAAGTTAATCAGAAGCCGCCAGTTGCTGTAGGCGGCGGATACAATTACGGATGATTTAAGAAACGCACTGTGTTTCATGATGTTTCTCCGGAAACCGGCGATTCAGGAGTTTCGGCCGGTCCTGACAATTCCCGATATTCTGACGCTGTCGTAATCCCCGGGTATGATCGGAGCATAGCTGGGGTTAAATGAAATGAATTTTCCGTTTCGGTACTGCTTGATAAAGCTCTCTCCGTTGATCAGTGCTACCACGACATCTCCGTTTTCGGCGGTTCTTGAAGGCTCGACAAATACAATATCACCTTCATAAAAAGCAGGTTCCATACTGTCACCGGTGACCTTTACAGCAAAGCAGGCTTCGGAAGGAAGCTCATCCGCCGGAAAGCTGACATATTCGTAGTCGTCCGAATCAAGAAAGCTGCCGGTGCCCGCTGAAACAGGAAGGGAATAGAGCGGTATTTCACGTTGTATAACAACTTCCTTTTCGCTTTTCAGACGTTCTTCCAGTTCTGCAAGATTTTCGATAAGCTGTACGACAACGGCTCGGTTTTCTTCGGTGAGGTTCTCCCATTGTGCGAAGAAATGCTTGCTTTGAAGTGCCAGTACGCCAGAATCCGGCGTTGTCTCTCCGATCAGTTCAGAGAGTGTGCAGTCCAGGGCTCTGGAGAGTGCCAGAAGGGTTTTATATCGTGGATCGGTGGTGGTCCCGTCCTGGAGCTTTCTGAGCGTTTTTTCCGGGATTCCGGCTTTGGCAGCGAGAGCGGTTCCGGACAGTCCTGCTTCTCTGCGTTTTTCTTCTATATGCTGGCTGATACTTTTGTCCAAATCCGACCTCCTTTTTTCTTATTCTATAATACTACAAAACGGGGAGAAAGTGCAGGAGGAATCCATACATATACCCGGAAAAGAGATTGACGTCGTCTATAATAAGGGTATATCCTATAAAAGGATAATAAATGAGTAAAAGAGATATAAAGAGGGATAAAATGGACAGAATTATACTCCATTCAGACATGAACAGCTTTTATGCGTCAGTGGAATGTATGGAAAATCCGGATCTCAAACGAATTCCGATGGTCGTCGGGGGAGACCCGGAAAACAGACACGGGATCGTTCTGGCCAAAAATCAAATGGCAAAAGACTGTGGAATCCAGACTGGTGAAGCATTATGGGCAGCAAAACAGAAATGTCCGAATCTGACAGTCAGGCCTCCGGATTATCATCGTTATATGGACTTTTCCAGAAGAGCCAGAAAAATTTATCTGCGCTATTCGGACAGGGTGGAGCCCTTTGGCCCGGACGAAGCCTGGGTCGAGCTTACCGGGAGTTCTGTTCTTGCAGAAAAAACGCCGCGGCAGGTTGCGGATGAAATCAGGAAAACCATGCAGCACGAGCTGGGGCTGACCGTTTCAGTCGGCGTGAGCTGGAATAAAATATTTGCGAAGTTCGGATCGGATTATAAAAAACCGGATGCCGTGACTGAAGTAAACCGCGGGAATTATCATAAAATTGTCTGGGAACGCCCTGTGGGAGATCTTCTGTGTGTGGGACGCTCTACCAGGGCCCGGCTGGAAGAAACCGGTGTATACACGATCGGGGCCCTTGCCGGGATGGACCGCGAAGAACTGCGGCGGATGCTCGGGAAAAACGGGGAAATTCTCTGGTATTTTGCCAACGGACTGGATACATCCGAGGTTAAAAGACTGAATGAAAAAACAGTGGGGGCAGATTACGAAATCAAGTCCATCGGCAATTCACTGACGGCGCCGCGGGACCTGGTAACGGACGAGGACGTCAAGCTGCTGCTGTTTATGCTCGGAGAATGTGTGGGTATGCGGATGCGGGAGTGCGGGTTCCGCTGCCGGACTGTGGAGATTCATATACGGGACAAGGAACTCAGAAGTTTCTCCAGGCAGAGAAAGCTGCCACGCGCGACTATGCTCACAGAGGATATTGTCCGCTGCGGCTATGCGCTGTATAAAGAAAATTATCAGATCAGTGAAACAGCCGGCATCCGTTCTCTGGGGATTCGTGCCTGCAATCTGGTTCCGGCCGGGGAGCCTTGCCAGCTGACACTGACAGACGATCCGTTCAAAATGCAGCGGACAGAAGACCTGGAATCGGTGATGGACAGAATCAGGCATCGGTTTGGAAATAATGCCGTCAGACGGGCGGTGACCCTGGGAGACAGCATGTCGGGAATGGATTTTAAGGCGGATCATATTGTACATCCGGTCGGTTATTTTGCCTGACAGGTCTGCAAGTGGGAGAATTTCGTGTAAAATGCTACGTCAGCGTTGAGGTGTATTATACTTCTGCCGGTCAGCTTATCCCGCTGTCTGTGGAGTGGGAGGATGGCAGGGTGTTTCACATTGACCGGGCGGAAGAGCCGGAGCCTGCCGTGTCCAGAACCGGATCGTGCGGGGAGCGTTATGCCTGCAGCATTCACGGTGTGAAGACGTTTCTGTATTATGAAGATCCGGCCTGGTTTGTGGAAAAGAAGACAGGACGGAAAAGCGGACAATAAAACAGACCCGTATTTAGGCGGGTCTGTAAGGGAAGTTGTATTCAGATTCTGTTATTCTGCCGGTTCTGTGTCCCGGATGATTTTGTTTTGACTCGAATCAGGTTTGTTAATGAATTCTTTGATTGAAAGCATACGCATCGAGTTGAGAATAGCGATAATCGATACGCCTACATCTGCAAATACAGCGTCCCACATGGTGGCAATACCCAAAGCACCGAGTATCAGGAACAGAGCCTTGATTCCAAGGGCGAACCAGATGTTTTCAGTAACAATTTTGCGTGTTTTTGCTGAGACACGCATGGCTGTGGAGATTCGTTCCGGATTGTCATCCATGATGACAACATCTGCGGCTTCGATAGCAGCGTCTGATCCGACACCGCCCATGGCGATTCCGATATCCGCACGCATCAGTACCGGTGCGTCGTTAATACCGTCGCCCACGAAGGCCAGCTGTGATCCTTCTGGTTTGTTTTTGATCAGTTCTTCGACTTTATCGACCTTCATACCCGGAAGCAGTTCTGCATAGACCTTGCCAATGCCGATTTCCGCACCGACGGCTTCCCCGACTTTACGGGTATCTCCGGTAAGCATGACAGTCTGTTCGACGCCCTGAGCCTTCAGTTCGGCCAGTGCTTCTTTTGCTGTCGGTTTGATTTCATCGGAAATCGTGATACTGCCGGCATATTTTCCGTCGATGTCTACATAAACGACTGTTCCGATTCCGGCGGCAGGTGAGAATTTGGTGCCCAGTGTTTCCATAAGCCGTGCGTTTCCAGCATGAACCGTATGTTCACCAATGACAGCACGTACGCCTTTACCGGTCAGGGTTTCATAGTCGCTGACTACGGAATTATCCAGATCTTTTCCCCAGGCGTTTTTCAGGGATACTGAAATCGGATGGTCTGAAAAGGATTCTGCCAGTGCTGTCACGTTAAGCAGTTCATCGCTGCTTATTCCGGAAACAGGGCTGATGTCCGTCACATTGAAAACGCCCTTTGTCAGGGTACCGGTTTTGTCAAAGACAGCCGTTTTAATTTTACACAACTGTTCCAGATAATTGGATCCCTTGACCAGAACGCCCAGCTTGGAAGCGGCGCCAATGCCGCCGAAGAAGCCCAGCGGAACAGAAATAACCAGGGCACAGGGACAGGAGATGACAAGGAATGTCAGTGCCCGGCTGATCCACTGCTGCCACATCCCGTCAAAGAAAGGCGGAATGAAGGCCAGCAGCACTGCACCAATGGTTACACAAGGTGTATACCATCTGGCAAAGCGGGTGATGAACTGTTCGGAATTCGATTTTTTAGAGGCTGCGTTTTCGACCAGTTCCAGTATTTTGGCAACTGTCGATTCGTCAGCTTCTGTTGTGACTTTTACACGCAGGACACCGTTGGTATCAATGCATCCTGACATGATATCCTGACCTTCGACGATTTCACGGGGAACAGATTCACCGGTCAGTGCGGCTGTATCCAGCAGTGCTTTACCGCTGATGACAGTTCCGTCCAGGGGAACACGTTCGCCCGGCTTGACTACGATAATCTGTCCGATTTCAACATCGTCCGGATCTACCTGCGTCAGTTTTCCGTCTTCTTCTACATTGGCGTAGTCGGGACGGAGGTCCATCAGCGAAGAGATGGACTGCCGTGAACGTCCGACGGCATAGCTCTGAAAAAGCTCGCCAACCTGGTAGAACAGCATAACCGCAACACCTTCCGGATAATCGCCCAGCAGGAAAGCGCCGACGGTAGCCAGCGTCATCAGGAAGTTTTCATCGAAAACCTGTCCGTGTGCAATACCCTTGAAGGCCCGTATGACAATTTCCAGTCCGACGGTCAGGTAGGCGGCCAGATAGATGATCAGTTTCCAGGGGCCTGTTTCGGGAACCAGATAACCAATCCCGAACAGAGCCGCCGCGGCAAAGATCTGCCATAGCAGTTTTTTCTGTTTTTTTGTCATGATTATTTACGGATGATTTTTACATCCGGTTCAATTTTATTGCAGGCCTTCTGTGCTTCGTCAAGAATGCGGTCCATATCCGCTTCGTCTGCTTCAATGGTCAGTTTCTGTGTCATAAAACTGAGAACGGCATTTTCAACACCCGGAATTTTTTTGATCGCGTCTTCCATTTTTGCAGCACAGTTGGCACAGTCGATTTCTTCCATTTTAAATTTCTTTTTCATTTTATTTACCTTTCAGATTTGAATGATTTCAGCAGTAACCGGAAAGGTTCTGCTCTATAACGTACAGTTGATGATTATTCCTGAATATGAGCGAGTCCCTGATTAAAAATCGTATAGACATGATTGTCTGCGAGTGAATAATAGACGGTTTTTCCGTCTCTTCTGTTTTTTACCAGTTTCGCCTGTTTGAGTACCCGCAGCTGATGGGAGATAGCGGATTGGGTCATGTTCAGAAGCTCGGCGATTTCCGAAACAGACAGTTCAGATTCAAACAGGGCACAGAGAATACGGACCCGGGTTGAATCGCCGAAAACCTTGAAAAGTTCCGCCAGATCGTACAGTGTTTCTTCTTCCGGCATTTTCTGTTTCAGAATCTGCAGGGAAGAATGAAGTATTTCCTCCGGCATAAATGCCTCCTTCCATCGTTTTATCAAACAAACATATGAACAAATATTCATATGTTCATAAGTCTATTATACAGAATCTTTATACCCTGTCAAGACAAAAAAACGTTCTGAGACATTGTAAATTATTAAATAAAGAATCTTTTTGGAGTATGAGACATTTCTATACCTGTATACGATACACAGCCAGAATTTCACCATTTACAGATAAATTTATGTTGATTAATAGATTTTTGTTGTACAAAAAGGAATTTGATTGTAAACTATTACTTGTAGAAGGAATGCGCATTATACTTCAATTCGTAATCAGTTGCGCTAGCTGTTACGAAATAATGCAATTTTATTTTATTCAAGGGGGATGGATTATGTATCCATATTTATCAGAATTTATCGGCACATGCATGCTGGTAATCTTAGGGGATGGCGTTTGCGCCAGTAACGGTTTGGAAGGTTCATTGTTTAAGGGTTCCGGTCCTGTATACGTAATGATTGGATGGGGTCTTGCAGTCGCCCTGCCGGCTATGGCTTTCGGCTATCAGTCAGCAGCTCACTTCAATCCTGTTCTGACAATCGCTATGGCAGTTATCGGATCATTCCCATGGTCAATGGTTCCGGGTTATATTCTTGCACAGATGTGCGGTGGTTTCCTGGGAGCTATTATCGTATGGCTTATCTATAAAGACCAGTTTGCTCTTACCGAAAAAACATTTGGCGAAGACAGCATCGGCACCTGCAGAGGTACATTCTGCACAGGCCCTGCGATTCGTAATCTTGGCCAGAACTTCTTTGGTGAATTAGCAGCAACCTTCTTCCTCGTATTCCTGATCGTTTGCATTACACCGACTGCTGCTACAGTTGGACTGAACTACTGGTTCGTATTTGCAATCATCATGTGCTGCGGTTTCTCACTTGGTTCAACAACAGGTTTTGCTATGAACCCTGCACGTGATACTGCACCGAGACTGGCATATGCCCTGCTTCCTTTCAAATATAAGGATGCGGACTGGAAATACGCATGGGTTCCGATTCTTGGACCTCTCTGCGGAGCTATCCTTGGCGGACTACTGGGCAGCGTTGTAACATCGTGGCCTGGACTGTCATCATTTCTTTAATCCAATTTAGTTGCGCACCTTCACAAAGCCGCTCGAAAGAGCGGCTTTTCTTATACATAAAAAAACCGCGGATTCAGGAATCCGCGGTTTAATGATCAGTCCTTCAGATGGCTTTCAATATATTCTACAATTTCTTCTTTTCCGACTCTGTTGACACCGGAATGTTCAATATCAAAACCGGGATTGACCTGATATCCAAGCTTTTCTGACAGAACAGCCGCTACACGGGCACGGCAGAATGTTCCCTGGCACCAGCCCATTCCGGCTCTGGTTCTACGCTTGATTCCGTCAAATGTCGTAACCGGAATTTCACGTGAAAGAGCATCGTCAATGGTTGCCCTGGAAACCTGTTCACAGCGGCAGATATAACAGTTCGGATCGGATAACGGTAATTCCACTTTTTTCATGGCTTCGTTCATCGGTTCCAGAATTTTCCTGGTAATAATGGGTTTCCGGTTCGGATCAAAATCAGGATTTTCCGTCAACACCAGTCCGGCCTTCGGCAGCAGTTCGTGAACGACCATCTGTGCAATAGCCGGAGAAGATGTGAGTCCGGGCGACTGGATACCGGCTACGTTGATAAAACCGGGAACTTTTTCGCTTTCCTTTATAATAAAGTCATCGGTGCTGGAAACTGGCCGCACACCGGTAAAGCTGCGGATGAACTGTTTGATATTGATCTTTTCGGACGTCAGAAGTGCTTCTTTATAAATTTTAAGCAGACGTTCCGCATGGGTATCACGGTCTGCGAAGTCTTCATCGACCGCATCAGGACCGAGCAGCAGGTTGCCGTGGTAGGTAGGTGTAATCAGAATCCCTTTGCCCATTTTTGTCGGCATCTGGAACAGGACGGTATTAAAAGCACTTCCTGAACCTCTGACCATCAGCATATATTCGCCGGAACGCGGATGAATGGTAAAGCTGTCGTCACCAGCCAGTGCTGAAACTTTATCGGCAGAAACACCTGCACAGTTTATGACAAAACGTGCCGGGAAAACCCGTTCATTGGTGGATGTTATTTCAAAGCCGTTGTCCGTTTTATCGATGGCAATAACAGGCGCTTCCAGAAACAGTCTGGCGCCGTTGTGTATGGCGTTTTCCATCATGGCGATTGCCATTTCATATGGAGAACATACACCGGCTCCCTTGCAGTATAATGCGTATTTGACGTCGGGATTGACATTGGGTTCCATCGCGACGATCTGATCGTGTTCGATAATGGATATATCGTCCAGACCGTTCAGTTTTCCATTGGCCAGCAGTTTTTCAAGCTCTGCTTTCTGGTCTTCGTCAAAAGCCAGAACCAGCGAACCGATGGGATCAAATCCGAAATGAAGTTCATTATCCAGTTTCTGAAACTGTCTGCGGCCCTGATAGCACAGGCGCCCCTTCAGTTTCGCATGTGCTTCCGCATAACCGCCGTGGACGATAGCAGAATTCGCTTTGGTTGCACCCATTGCCACATCATCACGTTCTTCGAGCAGAACGGTTTTGACGTTGTATTTCGACAATTCCCGCGCAATGCTCGTCCCTGTGATTCCCCCGCCGATGATAGCTACGTCGTACATAATATCTCCTTTACTGAATGAAAATTAATCCTGAGAAAAACAAAAAAAGACTTGCATCTTATTTGCCCAGGTTGTATACTAGAAAAGTACTGAAATTCACGTGCCATTAGCTCAGCTGGATAGAGCGTTCGGCTACGAACCGAAAGGTCGGGGGTTCGAATCCCTCATGGCACGCCATTTAGAAAACATGCACCGTAAGGTGCTTTTTTTATACCCTGAAACCGGATCATAAAATAGATTTTTGATTTTTCGGCGGCCTGACAGATTTTTGAAACCTGACCTTTATGGTTATCTTCATTGTACGCCAATTTGCCGGTTATGAACAATTAAATTTAAAAAAATATCTGAATATGGAAACCAGGTTGCATGTATCATTGCTTTGAAGAAACTCCATGATGTTTTATCCTCAAGACAATTAATTATAGTTAATGAATAAAATTATACGATTTGGCAGTTCCAGCTTTGGCACCAAAGCGACCCGCGTCGTTTATCATAACGATACGCTGGGCGATTGCGAAGGAATCTGCAGTTAGTGGGATCTGGCTGACAACGAAGAAGAAAAACAGCCGGCAGCACCTGCTGAACCTTCAGGAGACAACGGGAATAACGGCAGCTCCGGAAATACTGCAACAGACAGCAGCACAGGCTCTGCTTCAGGGACTGTTTCCGGGAATGCAGCATCTACAGCCGGCAGTAATGTCGGAACCGATGTACAGGACGATACAGCGGCTTCAATCTGGACACTTGCAGTACTCATTGCTGCAGCCGGACTGGGTGGTACTTTCATTATCCGTAAGCGCAAGCATTCCTGATTTGTGTTGTTCGCTCAGGTATTAAAGAATCAGATAAACGATACTGTCAAAACTAACAGGATCATGGTTAAAAGAAAGAGTCTGCAGATTTCTGCAGGCTCTTTTATGTTGTAAAAATTAACGGTCTGTAAATACAGAGGCTTATACCATTCAGAAAAAGAGCCTGCGGCTTTCTTTCTTTTTTTATGAATTCAATGCTATACTTAAAATGAATTAAAATTTAAATAAGTCAGAAGAAAAATGAGCAATCAGAATAATCAGCATTTAAACAGGCCTGGAAACAGCCGTCAGTCAGGAACGAATAGAAACTATTCCGGCCACAGCAGCAGTCAGAGCCGACAGCAGGGCAGCAGTCAGAGCAATCAGAACAGACAGCAGACAGGCAGACAGAACAGCCGACAGGCGGGAGTGAACAGAAATAATTCCGGCAGCAGTCAGAGCCGACAGCAGACAGGCAGACAGTACAACCATTCGGCAGGAGAGAACGGGAGATATTCGGGGCCCGGTGGCCGGGGCAGACAAGATGCCGGCAGGCAGTCCGGTTATTCACAGGCAAGGCGAAAGAAAAAAATCAACACCAGAAATCTCGCAATCCTGATCATTATTCTTGCGGTGGGCAGCATCGGAGTATTCGGAATACAGTTCTGGATGAACCGGGGCAGCAGCACTGAAGCAGATACACAAACAGCTGAACAAAGCAGTGAATCTGAAACAGTGCCGGAACAGGCTGCAGCACCAACGGATGAAGAAAAGAAAACTGCGAAAGCCGCGAGTCTGATCTCCAGCATGAGCCAGGACGAAAAGATTGGTCAGCTGTTTCTGGCCCGTGTTCCGGAATCAGGTGCCATCGATGACATTACGACTTATAAGCTGGGCGGTTATCTGATTTTCGGCCGTGACGTCGAAGGTGAAACCACAGACAGCTTTAAGGCAAAAGTACAGAGCTGGCAGGATGCGGCATCAACACCAATGCTCATCGCTTCGGATGAAGAAGGCGGCACGGTCACCCGCGTCAGCTATGGTGACGGGATGGTGGGAACGGCTTTCGCTTCGCCACAGGATCTGTATGCTCAGGGCGGACTGGATGCCATTGCCGCAGATACAAAAATAAAATCGGGTATTCTCAAAAATCTGGGAATCAATGTCAATCTGGCACCGGTAGCCGACGTTGCGGAAGATCCGAACAGTTTCATGTATGACCGTACACTTGGCCAGGATGCCCAGGGTGAAGCGGAATATGTAAAAACCGTAGTCGAGAATATGCAGGGAACAGGAGTCGGGAGTTGTCTGAAACATTTCCCGGGTTATGGTGAAAACGGCGATTCCCACACGGATATCATTCACGATACAAGGGATCTGGATCATTTTGAAACCATTGATTTTATCCCGTTCAAAGCAGGTATTGATGCAGGAGCAGGCAGTGTTCTGATCTCACATAATATTGCCGAAGCCATTGATGCAGATGAACCGGCTTCACTGTCACCGGCCGTGCACCAGGTGCTTCGGGATGAACTTGGGTTTAACGGCGTCATCATCACGGATGATTTCGATATGGCAGGTCTGGCGGATTATACTGACCAGAATACCGCGGCAGTAGATACCATCAATGCCGGCAGTGATCTTATTATTTCATCGTCGTACGCTGCCCAGATCAGTGCTGTCAGTGATGCGGTTAATAACGGGACGATCAGCGAGGATACGCTGGAAGCGGCTGTTGCAAAAGTTCTGAAGTGGAAAATGGATCTGGGGCTGATTTCCTATTAATGCACAGGTGATTCTGAGCGGCAAAAGAACCGGTAAAACATGGATCAGACTTCAACGAAAAAAAGGTATCGCAAATTTTTGCGATACCTTTTTTGTTATCTCTTGATGCTGGATAAAAACTCCCGTGTCCGGGGCTGTTTGGGATTCGTGAAGATTTCTTCCGGAGTTCCTTCTTCGAGGATAATCCCGTCATTCATAAACAGCACCTTGCTGGCGGCACTGCGGGCGAAGGACATTTCATGGGTAACAACGACCATGGTCATATGTTCTTCTGCCAGTTTTTCCATAACCTTGAGCACTTCACCGGTCAGTTCCGGGTCAAGTGCTGAAGTCGGTTCATCGAAGAGCAGGATGTCCGGGCACATCATCAGGGCCCGGGCAATGGCGACACGCTGTTTTTCACCGCCGGATAGTGTAGACGGCATGGCGTCAATACGGCTGGAAAGCCCGACCTTATCCAGGTAATAGGCAGTACGTTCAGCTATTTCGGATTCCGTCCCGATCCCGCGCTGTTTGGGTGCCAGTTCCAGATTTTCTCTGACGGTCAGATGCGGGAAAAGGTTAAAATGCTGGAATACCATCCCCATACTGGCAATGATTTCCCGTTTATCTTTGGGTGCTGCCTGTACGCCGCTGTCAATGAGCTTGCGTCCGTTAATGCTGATGGTTCCGCCATCTGCATCTTCCAGATCGATCAGACAGCGCAGCAGCGTTGATTTTCCGGATCCGGAGGACCCGATAATGGCAATGACATCGCCTTTATCGACTTCAAAGTTGATACCTTTTAAGACCTGATTCTGATCGAAGCTTTTTGAGAGATTATCGACACGGATGATCTGTTCGTTATTCATTTCTTTCACCTACTGTTCGTATTTCTTTTCAAGCTTCTTGAAAACAAAGGTTATGACAAAGTTAATAAGCAGATAGAGCAGAGCTGCCAGAACGAAGGGGAATGGTGTACCATCGCGGTTGACTTCAGTTTTGGCATAATGAAGAATTTCCGTAACTCCGATTACCGTGACCAGCGCTGTATCTTTTAAAAGTGTGATGGTTTCATTGCTGATAGAAGGCAGGCAGACACGAATCATCTGCGGGATAATAACCTTGGTCATGGTTTCAAAGTGAGTCAGCCCAAGTACCTTTGAGGCTTCGTACTGGCCGGCATCGATGGCCAGCAGACCGCCGCGGAAAATTTCGCCAAAGTAAGCTGCATAATTGAGAACGAAAGCAATGCAGGCAGAAGCGAAACGGGAGAAGGTCAGATAAGGACCGATTCCGGGAATAAGCGGCAGACCAAAATAAACAAAAAGAATCTGCAGCAGCAGAGGCGTTCCGCGCAGAATATAAACATAGGTTTCAGCAAACCAGTGAGTAAAGGAATGCTTGCTGTTCAGCTCCAGTGTGACACAGAAACCAAGCGGCATGGACAGAATCAGAGTGATCGCAAAAACAGCCAGAGTGATTCCGGCGCCTTCGATCATGGGAATTAACAAAGTCAATATATAATCAAAACTCATGTATGAACCTTACAGCCTTCGGGGCGAAATAAAAAAACCGGATACCTGGTATCCGGTTCAGGGTTGCCGTGTGTGTCCGGTTTAATTACCGGTGTAAATAATATCGGAGCCAAACCACTTTTCGGAAATCTTGGCGGCTTCTCCGTCTGCTACGATTTCGTCAAAGGCTTTCTGGATTTTGTCTCGAAGTTCGGTGTTGCCCTTCTTGACTGCGATCCCATAGGTTTCCGGCGCCAGTGTTTCATCAAGGACGGTGTAATCTGCATTTTCGTCTTTGATATACCAGTCAGCGACGACCTTGTCGACGACGACGGCATCGGTACGTCCGATTCCGAGATCCTGAAGTGCCGATACGTTTTCTTCGTAAGTGACGACTTCCTTCAGCGAATCCTTGATGGCATCCGCATTAAGAGCATCTTCAGCAGAAGAACTCTTCTGGATTCCGACAGTTTTACCGTTCAGATCTGCTTTGGTGGTAATGTCCGAACCCTTCTTAACGACGATAACCTGTGCATTTTCAAGGTAGGGTTTGGTGAACAGCATCGCTTCTTCACGTTCAGGTGTGATTGTGAGTCCGTTCCAGATTGCATCGATGTTGCCCTGATCCAGTTCCAGTTCCTTGGCGGACCAGTCGATCTGCTGGACTTTGAGTTTCATGCCGAGTTTGTCGGCTACGGCCTGAGCCAGGTCGATATCGAAACCGACGATATTTCCGCTTTCATCCCGGTAGCCCATGGGCGGGAACTGATCGTCTACGCCGATTACCAGCGTATTGTCGTCGTTGGACGACGAGGTATTGGTGTCGCTTGAACTTGATCCGCATCCGGACAACAGAAGCACGGACACCAGCAGCAGTGAAATGACTGCAGTCAGATAATTCTTCTTCATAGCCCTCTCTCTTGGTACTGTAGTATATTAAAGTTATTATATACTTTCATTAGAAGAATTGCAACGAATCCGGCAGCCAGAAGACGGGTCCGGATAAAAGAAATCAGAGAAGGACTTTGCAGTGTTCAGCATGCGCTGCCGTCCGGAAAATATCAGCTTGTAAGAGCCGGATGAACGGTGACACTTAAATGCGAATCAGCTGCACGAATCAGTTGAAAGAAGCTTTTTTATCGTTAAAGCTGCTCATCAGCATACGTCCCTGATCTTCTGCTATCAATCCCAGATTGAGAAGTGTCTGGACCCGGCCTTCCAGTCCGTGAATAAAGGGAATATCTTCCTTACGGAAACAGCGGGTGAGGTCGCGGCGGATTTCCTGAGGTACAACACGCTGGATCTGCTGGATTTCCTTATCTGAGATAGTGACCGGACGCAGCTCATTGCGCATGGCAAACTGAGGATATTCTCCTGCGGTAACGGATGATGGATCTCTGAGCGCTCTTTTGATGTAACGGCTGATAAGATGATATTCATCCGGGCTGATGATTTCGATCTGATATAGTTCCTTGGCAATGCCTTCGGCAGTGCTCAGTGTTTTGATGCGGTCATGATCGGAATGTAGAATCATTTCCTGTAGCTGGATAAGACTCTGATCGTGTATTTCATTAATGTTTGTACTGTTGGTTAACTGCATAAAAATCTCCTGAAGAAAATTTCGGATCACGATACCGGATCGGTTCCGGTATCTGCTATCACACGGATAAACCAGGGGTAGATAAGCAGATTTTACGCGTCCACGAATTATTTTAAACTATTTTCAAAAAATAAAACAAATAACTTCCAATGATTGCTGAAAATTTCGGAAAAAACAGGTATATTTATTGGATTTTTCAGAATATCGGGCGGATCTATCCGCCGATGGTGATGACGTAGGTTTGTTCAATGGTCTTTGATTCCCTGTTATGTTCATCTTTGGTATAAGCTTTGACGGTTGTGTCTCCGGTAATGATAAACGGATTGGTATAGACCATCGTACTTGACGAAGTTTTCGGATCACTGCCGTCAAGTGTATAGTAAATCGTTACGCTGGTGCCCTTTGGCTTGTTCATGACGATTTTTCGTTCGCGTGTATAAGTGCCGCTGCCGGGAAGAATTTCAGGCGGGTCCGGTGCTCTGTGAAGATTATAATAAGACAGAACGGCTGCGCTGAATATCAGAAAAGTGACGACAAGACCGAATACAAGCTTTGTTTTTCTGGAGCTGAGTGCCATAATATATCCCTGGAATCTGGTATGATAACGGATTACTTCTGCTGAATGAACTAAAAAAACTATCATGATTATTTTATCTGATTACAGGTGGTTTCTGGTGCTTTTTCGTAAAAAAAAGCAGTAAAGCAGCTTCTGGAGAATCTGGCTGGAACCGGAATCCCCGAAAAACTGCTTTACTGCAACAGTGTCTATTAAAAAATCAATAGTCTTTTCCCAGGTTGTCTGCGGTCAGAATGGCTGCATAGACATCATCTGCCGTAACAGGGAAAGGCATATTGTGAATTGAATCGTCTTCCGCGGCAGCAGCTTCGGCAACGGCTCTGATTTTTTCCGGAGTAACCTCGGTGATGCCCAGATCTTCAAGCGTAACCGGCAGACCGACAGAAATACAGAAATCGAGAACTTCTGCCAGTTCTTCTTCCGGTGCATTTTCAAGAATCAGCTGTACCAGGGTTCCGAAGGCAACCTTTTCACCATGATACATACTGTGGGTTTCCGGTAAAACAGTCAGGCCGTTATGGATGGCATGTGCGCCGGCGAGTCCGCCTGATTCAAAACCTATACCAGAGAGCAGGGTGTTGGCTTCTACGATGTTTTCCAGAGATCTGGTAACGACATTGGATTCACAGGCCAGTTTTGCCAGATATCCTTCTTCAATGAGCGTATCATAGCAGAGCTCTGCAAGTGCCTGGGCAGCTCTGGTAGTGGTGCCTCCGGCACAGCTTGACGCATTGGCGGCTTCACAGGCGCGCGCTTCGAAATATGTGGCCAGTGCATCCCCCATCCCGGAAACAAGCAGCCGGGTTGGCGCTTTAGCAGCAATTTCGGTATCCACGAGCACAACATCAGGATTCTTTTTCAGGAACAGATAGCTGTCAAAAATACCATCGTCAGTGTAAATCACGGAAAGAGCGGAGCATGGAGCATCGGTTGATGCGATAGTCGGAACGATGATAACCGGCAGATTTTCATAGTATCCGACAGCCTTGATGGTATCGAAAATTTTTCCTCCGCCTACACCGATCAGAACTTCGATGCTTTTGCTTTTGCAGATATCTCCGATCCGGTCAATTTCGGACTTGCAGCATTCGCCGTTGAATGTTTCATAGATGACACTCACATCCGCGTTTTTAAAGCTTTCGTCCAGAATTTCTTTATTGCGTTTCAGACCTCCTGCAGAAATCAGGCAGAGCGCTTTGTTGCCAAACGGAGAAGCGTAGTCTCCAAGATCTTTCAGGATGCCCTTTCCCTGGACATATTTTCCGGGAGCGATCAGTATCTGAGCCATAAGAAACCTCCATTTTTTTTCAGTGTATCACGATATGAAGACAGAACAGTCAGCAGACGGTTTTTTGCAGAAAGTCGGCGGAAAATTCTCAGAGACGGCCGTGGTTAACGAGATAAAATGGAAAATCTTCAAATTGAAATAAATTTCTATATGATAAATACCATGTAAATAATTGCTGTATAATTCGACATTTCAAGATAAATATCTAAAATATTAGAAATTATGTAAAAGAGATAGAAAAATCATAGAAATTAAAGAAAAAAAGATTGCGCTGTCAAAATACTGTCGTATAATGAAAGATGTGATCGACAGTGAAAGGAGACCGCAGATGATTAAAGTCGTGGATGATGAAAGACTGATCGCCAAGGTATGCGATATGTACTACAATCAGAATATCAACCAGAAGACCATCTCTGAAAAACTGGGCCTTTCCAGACCGACAATCAGCCGCGTCATTGCCAACGGCAGGGAACGTGGAATTGTCCGGATTACTGTGAATACACAGGGGGCTGCAGATCATTTTGAACTGGAACGATCACTGGAAGATCTTTTTGGGCTGAATGAGGTTATTATAACAGAGACACAGGCCGATTCTGAACAGCAGAAAGACGAGGCAGGTAAAGCCACTGCAGGCTATCTGAACCGGATTATCCGTCCGGACAGTATTGTCGGTGTTTCGATGGGTAAAACCATCAGCCATATTGCAAAATTCGTACCCAGACAGGAACTGAGGGGAACGCTGTTTGTTCCGATGATCGGCGGTCTGGGACACATCAAAATCGCTTACCATTCCAATGCCATTGCTGAAGAACTGTCAGGGGCTTTCGGCGGAAGAAACCTGATGATGCATGCTCCGGCACGGGTTTCGAGTAACGAAATCAGAGATGAAATCATGAAAGATACCGGCATTGCAGAAACGATCCGCGCTGGCGAACAGGCAGATATTGCTGTGGTCGGGATCGGTAATCCGAATTCGGAATCATCGAGTATGGCATCCGGATATTACAGTGTCGAAGAGATCGAAAGTCTGAAACGCAGACATGTGGTCGGAGACATTCTGATGCAGTTTTATGATGTTCAGGGAAACAGCAGTCTGTTCGAGAAACAACAGTCAGTAATCGGAATCCGCCTTGAACAGCTCAGGCAGATTCAGTATTCGATCGGGGTTGCCTGCGGTGTTGACAAAATCGATGCCATCCGCGGAGCGGCTGCCGGCGGTTATATCAATACACTGATTACCGATGTCGACACAGCCAGACTTCTGCTTTCAGATCCAAAATAGGAAACAGCCGGATCATTTGTATGTTCCCCGGGAATCAGTTTTGCAGGGGGATATGATCCGGAAATGAATCAGGTTTTACAGGAATCACCAATATATACAGCAGGCTTAACAGCCGTATTCGGGAAATGTCCCGGGAATGACAGGAGATTTATGAATACATTAGAGCTTCAGAAAAAAGCGAATGATGTTCGCAAAGGAATTATCAAGGGCGTCCACGCGGCCAAGTCGGGTCATCCGGGCGGATCGCTGTCTTCGGCAGATCTGTTTACAGTTTTATATTTCGATGAAATGAACATTGACCCCGAAAACCCGAAAAATCCGGATCGTGACCGGTTTGTGCTTTCAAAAGGACATTGTGCACCGGGCTATTACGCAGCGCTGGCAGAACGCGGTTTCTTCCCGGTAGAAGACATGCTCACACTGCGTCATGTCGGCAGCTATCTTCAGGGCCATCCGGATATGAAACATATCCCGGGTGTCGATATGTCTTCAGGTTCGCTGGGACAGGGTATTTCTGCTGCCGTCGGTATGGCACTGGCCGGCAAGCTCGATAACAAGGATTATCATGTCTATTGTCTTCTTGGCGATGGCGAAATCGAAGAAGGACAGGTTTGGGAAGCGGCTATGTTTGCAGGAGACAAACATCTGAACAATCTGATTGCATTTGTTGATTACAACAATCTGCAGATTGACGGTACCCTTGATGAAGTCAACTCACCGTGCCCGATCGACAAAAAATTCGATGCTTTTAATTTCCGCGTCATCAATGTGGAAGACGGCAACGATATCGATCAGCTCAAGGCAGCACTGGCACAGGCAAAAACACCTACAGACAAGCCGACAATGATCGTTATGAAAACAGTCAAGGGAAAAGGCGTTTCTTTCATGGAAAACCAGGTCGGCTGGCATGGTTCTGCTCCTAATGACGAACAGTATGAACAGGCTATGAAGGAACTCGAAGAAGCAGGAGAAGCATTATGTCAGAAGTAAAGAAAATTGCTACCAGAGAAAGCTACGGGAAGGCACTGACCGAGCTCGGAGATACCAATCCGGATATTGTTGTACTCGATGCTGACCTTGCAGCGGCCACCAAGACCGGCATGTTCAAAAAAGCGCATCCGGAACGTTTCGTGGACTGCGGAATTGCCGAAGGCAATATGGCAGGAATCGCTGCAGGACTGGCAGCTTCCGGCAAAATACCGTTTTTCAGCACTTTCGCGATGTTTGCTGCAGGACGTGCGTTTGAACAGGTTCGCAACTCGATCGGTTACCCGCATCTGAATGTTAAAATCGGCGCGACCCATGCCGGTATTTCAGTCGGCGAAGACGGTGCGACCCACCAGTGCCTGGAAGATATCGCACTGATGCGTACCATTCCGGGAATGACAGTCATCAGCCCTTCAGATGATATTGAAGCACGGGCTGCTGTCAAAGCAGCTGCAGAAATGGAAGGCCCGGTTTACATGCGTTTCGGCCGTCTGGCTGTTCCTGTCATTAACGATACTCCGGATTACAAATTTGAAATCGGCAAGGGAATTGTTCTGCGCGACGGCAAAGACCTGACCATTGTTGTAACCGGACTGCCGGTAAGCAACGCGCTGGAAGCAGCAGATAAACTGGCGAACGATGGAATTAATGCACGTGTCATTAATATTCACACCATTAAACCGCTGGATAAGGAACTGATTGCCAAAGCTGCCCGTGAAACAGGCAAAATCGTGACCGTTGAAGAACATAACGTGATCGGAGGACTGGGCAGTGCAGTTGCCGAAGCCGTTACAGAAAGCTGCCCGGTTCCGGTACAGCGTATCGGCGTATACGACCAGTTCGGAGAATCCGGACCGGCGCTGGAACTTCTGGCTAAATACGGCCTGGATACAGAAGGCATCTACAGACAGATCAAAGAAAACATGTAAAATCTGTACAGCAATGTATAAGAAGAATACGAGAGAATGAAAAGAAGCTCTGGATCATGAAGATCCAGAGCTTCTTTTTTTATTACATCCACAGTCCCCACATAGGCAGGAGACCGTAAAAAATCAGTCCGAATCCGGCGCAGATACAGATAAGCAGAATCGGATGGAGTTTGAATTTATAATAACTGAAGGCAGCCAGCGCACAGCAGACAACCGCTTTCCAGTCAATATGAGCCAGTGAGAAGTCCGTCAGGCTGGTGTCGAGGACGTTGCTGATGAACAGCGTGAACACAGCGGACAGAATCAGTGCGATAACAACCGGCATCATCCCGTAAAGCGCTGCTTTGACATACTTATTATCCGCGAAATCCTTCATCCACCGCGCAATCAGCAGGATGATGATAAAGGAAGGCAGGGTCACGCCCAGAATAGTTGCCAGTGCACCGGGGATTCCAGCCACCTTCATCCCGACAAATGTCGAGGTGTTGACGGCGAAAGGTCCGGGTGTGGATTCAGCAACAGCAATAAAATCAGTAAACTGCTGCATGTTGATCCAGTGGTAGTTATTGACAATCTCCTGCTGGATCAGCGGGATCATGGCATAGCCGCCGCCGATGGTAAAGAGACCGATTTTAAAATAAACGGCGAAAAGCGTCCACAGAATATTCACTGGACACCTCCGTCACTCTTTGTGGCATCATCTTTTTTATCATAGGCGTGGGTGATGCCAATCTGCCAGATTATTCCGAGTACAGCGCCGGCCAGGATAATCCAGATTACTGAAAGGCTGGTAAACGTGGCAACCAGAAAAGAAATCAGCAGGACAATCATGGTAAAGGTATTGACCGACAAGGTTTTACGCATACGCATGACCGCATCGAAGATCAGGACAATAACGCCAGCCCGGATTCCCATGAATGCGTAGCTGACCCATTTCAGTGCCAGGAAGGCATCCAGAAAAAAGGAAATGATGACGATGATGACGAATGAAGGAATCGTTACACCCAGTGTTGCCAGTACAGATCCCCAGAATCCGCCTACCGCATAACCGACATAGGTCGCGGTATTGACTGCGATCACCCCGGGCGTGGCCTGGGAGATGGCAATCATATCCATATACTGTTTTTCAGTAATCCATTTTTTCCGGTCCACTACCTCAATTTCCACCATTGAGATCATGGCGTAGCCGCCGCCAAAGGTAAAGGCGCCGATTTTCAAGAATGACCAGAACAGCTCCAGAAGCCTGTGATGATTGGTGTTCATTAGACGAACCTCTCAGATATTTTCTGCATACAGGGAATTTACCGCGAAACGGATTAATCTAACAGAATATCTTTAATAACGGTTGTCGAAAACACGGGTAGACTTCTTTTCGCTTCGGGGAAGGTCTTCGAGATCTACAGGCATAACGTGTGTGAGAATTCCTATTTTCTGTTTGAAACGGTCTTTAATATCATTTTCCACAGCGTATTTGTTGGCTCCGGGTACGGTTTCGACAAACAGGGTGCAGATATCCTTGCCATTGACATGATCGATCATAAACTGGTATTCGCTGCTCGCTCCGTCTACACCGGCGATGACTTCTTCGATCTGTCCGGGGAAGATGTTCACGCCCTTGACCTTGATCATATCGTCGGTACGACCGAGGATGGTATCAATTCTCGGATAGGGGCTGCCGCATTCGCAGTCTCCGGGAATAAAACGGGTCAGATCATGGGTTCTGAAACGGATAAGCGGTGCGCCTTCTTTTTCGAGGGTGGTGATGACCAGTTCGCCCATTTCTCCGTCAGGGAGAATTTCTCCGGTTTTCGGGTCGATGATTTCGCAGTAGACATAGTCGTCCCAGATGTGCATACCGCATTCGTAATCGCAGGAAATACCGATTCCGGGGCCATACACTTCGGTCAGGCCATATACGTCGTAGAGCTTGACGCCCAGTTCACGGGCGATCCGCTTTCTCATTTTTTCGCCCCAGCGTTCCGATCCGATAATTCCCTTTTTAAGCTGGATCTTGTCACCGATACCGCGCTTGGCAATTTCTTCTGCCAGCAGCAGGGCATAAGAGGATGTTGCGCACAGTACAGTGGCCTTCAGGTCCTCCATCATCTTGAGCTGCTTGTCGGTATTGCCCGGTCCCATCGGGATTACCATGGCGCCCATGCGTTCGGCACCGTTCTGGAAGCCTATTCCGGCTGTCCACAGTCCATAGCCGGGGGTAATCTGGACGCGGTCAAGATTGGTGAGTCCTGCGGTCCGGTAGCAGCGGGCGAACATTTCTGCCCAGTCGTTTACGTCTTTGGCTGTATAAGGAATAATTACAGGTGTGCCGGTCGTTCCGGATGATGAGTGAATTCTGACGATCTGCTCGTCCGGAACTGCCTGCAGTCCCAGCGGATAGGCGTTTCTCAAATCGCCCTTGTCTGAGAAAGGCAGGGTTTCAAAAGCTTCCTGTGAGTCGATGTCATCGATGTCGATGTCTTTGAATTTCTCAGCATAAAAGCCACCTTCAATCTTCATCAGTTTCTCGAGCTGACTTTTAATACGATCAAATTGCTCCGGTTTCATTTTCATAGTTTTCTCCGTATAGTATCAATAATATCGAAATAAATGTGCATTCGGAATCAGCGAAATATGGAAAACAGAAATAAAAAAGCGCCTGAATATTCAGGCGCTTTCATCTCCGGTCTTATTGTTCGTCCGGAACAGGTCCGGCGGATACAACTTCTTCCGGCATATTATCGTATTTCCTGAAATTTTCGATGAAGGCATCTGCCAGTTTCCTTGCCATTTTATCATAGGCTTGCGAATCTTCCCACATTCCGCGGGCATCGAGTTTTTCGTCAGGAACACCCGGGCAGCTTGTCGGGACATCGACATTGAAAACAGGATCGTGTTTGTATTCGACATTTTTCAGGCTGCCGTCAATGGCAGCATCAACCATGGCTCTGGTGAGCGGCAGGTCCATCCGTTTTCCGACGCCGTACTGTCCGCCGGCCCATCCGGTATTGACCAGGTAGACATCGCAGTCATATTCGTCAATTCGTTCACCGAGCAGTTCTGCGTAACGTGCAGCCGGCAGCGGCAGGAATGGAGCAGCGAAGCAGGTGCTGAAGGTAGCCTGAGGTTCGGTAATGCCGCGTTCGGTTCCGGCCAGTTTGCTGGTGTATCCGGA
The DNA here is from genome assembly GCA_050945075.1 of Eubacteriaceae bacterium. Classification (GTDB taxonomy): domain Bacteria; phylum Bacillota; class Clostridia; order Eubacteriales; family Eubacteriaceae; genus UBA7485. The sequence goes on from JBMNSG010000002.1 coordinate 68,003, forward strand.
AACAAAATAGTACATCGCCTGGTTTTTATCCAGCTTTGAGATCGGAGGCAGTACACCAAAAGCATCGGCTGTCAGGAATACGACTGTCGAAGGCTGTCCGCCGATACTCGGGATAACCGCATTGGAGATATAGTTGAGCGGGTAGCCGGTACGTGTGTTTTCTGTATAGGTGCTGTCGCTGTAGTCAGGCGTTCCGTTTTCGTCATAAACGACGTTTTCGACAACGGCACCTGTCTTGATGGCATCCCAGATTTCCGGTTCGCGTTCACGGGTCAGGTCAATACATTTTGCATAACAGCCGCCTTCAAAATTGAATACGCCGTTGGGACCCCAGCCATGTTCGTCATCGCCGATCAGACGTCTCTTGGGATTAGCGGAAAGGGTGGTTTTACCGGTTCCTGAAAGTCCGAAGAAAATAGCGGTATCGCCGTCATCGCCCATATTGGCTGAGCAGTGCATCGGGAATACGCCTTTATCCGGCAGCAGGTAGTTCATAACCGAGAAGATTGATTTCTTAATTTCACCGCAGTACTGGGAGCCGGCAACCAGAATGACCTTCTTCTTCAGGTCAATAATGATAGCAGCTTCAGAGTGGACACCGTCTGCTTCCGGATCGCATTTATAATAAGGTGCTGCGACAACAGTGAATTCCGGATCGATTTTCTGTGATCCCGGGGGAGTAATAAACAGATTGTTTACGAACAGATTCTGATAAGCGGCTTCGGTAACGACACGAAGCGGCAGTCTGAATTCTTCATCTGCACCTGCCCAGCCGTCATAAACATAGATCTTTTTGCCTTCCAGATAGCGGACGACCTTGTTATAAAGACGGTCAAACTTATTCTGGGAAATCGGGACGTTGACTTTGCCCCATTCGACCACATCATGGGATGCTTCGTTGTCAACGATATAACGGTCGTCAGGAGATCTTCCTGTATATTTGCCGGTAAATACAGAAAGTGCACCGGTATCGGTCAGATGGCCTTCCTGCTGTGCAAGTGCTTCTTCAATGAGACGGATTTTGTTCAGATTAACCGGAACGCCGTCCTTTTGAATACCAAGATAATTTAAATCTGCAGTTTTCATAAACTATTTACTCCCCCTTACAGGTTTCTGCGCTGGAATTTCGCAGATGATATTGAATTCAAACGGATGACTATTTATTCATCCGGAGTGTCCGTCTGATTCCTGATGTTGCATTGCCTGATTTAGTATCAACAACCAGTATAGCATAAAAGGATTACACAGTGGGCATAAACAAACGTTTTACAGCGATATGTCTTTATTATAGCGGGACAACTGTCTTTCTACCTGAAACAGTGAAATGATTGTCTTTGATATTATCAAAGAATAGAAAAAGAACCGGGACGAATTTATCGCATCGGTTCTTTTTATGCACTAAAACTGAATATTTATTACTGACTTCAGACGTTTGTCTGTTTTCTGGAGAGGTCGAGCATTTTCTGCTTGAGTTCTGCTTCGATCTGAGCCATTTCCTTTTCTGCTTCCGCACGTTTCTGTCGTCCGTCTGACTGGATCTGCATGACTTCGTCGAAAGTGGAGATCAGATCAGAATTGGTCTGTTTGAGTGTTTCAATATCGACAATTCCGCGTTCGGATTCTTTGGCAATATTGATGCTTTCGGTTTTGAGCATTTCCGAATTCTTCTTCAGCAGTGAATTTGTCATATCCGTGACCTCTCTCTGCGCCTTGGCAGCCTGTCCGGAGTGAGCCAGTCCCAGAGCAAGAGCCATCTGGCTTTTCCAGAGCGGAATGGTATTGACCAGTGAACTCTGGATTTTTTCGGCCATCAGAGTATCGTTATTCTGGATCTGTCTGATCTGCGGAGCCATCTGCAGGGCGATAATCCTCGTGAGTTCCAGATCGTGGATCTTCTTGTCAAAACGGTCAATCATCTGGGAATAATCATTGGCAGCCTGAGTGTCTTCAGGCAGCTTCGTTGTTTCTGATTTTTTAACCAGTGCCGGCAGTTCCACTGTACGTGCCTGGTCCAGCTTTTGTTTACCGGCCAGGATATACATAGACAGTTCTTTGAAATAATCTTTGTTTACATCATACAGCTTGTCGAGCATGGCGATATCTTTCATCAGAGTAACCTGATAGCCTTCGAGAGAATCGATAATCCCGTCCATGTTCTTCTCTGCAGTGCTGTAGCGGTTCTTCATGGTGTCGATTTTGTTTTTCTGTTTTTTGAACAGACCCATGAAGCCGCCCTTGCTGTCATCGTCCTTTTCAAAGTTCTTGAGTTCGGTGACCATGCTTGAAAGCATATCACCGACTTCACCCAGATCCTTGCTTTTTACGTTGGCAAGTGCAGTATCCGAAAAATCTGCGATCTTTTTCTGTGATCCGGCCCCATACTGCATGACCAGAGCGGAGTCTGAAACATCAATCTGTTTGGCAAAATCACTGACCATTTTCTGTTCCGCCGGTGTCAGTTCCTGCAGCTGCAGTGTTTCCGGGGTGGCATCTGCCGGATTGACCAGTGCAGGCATCTGTTCTTCCTTAGTCCCGTGTTCGAGTGTAAGGGATGGTGTCGAATCAAAGGACAGCTCAATCGGACTGTTTTGGGTGGTTAAATCGTCGCTCATTTTTACTCCTAATAATGTTATTTAGCTGTAAAGTCGGGATCCTGAAGGCCGTTTTTAGCGAACAGTGAATTCATCACGCTGATGTCAGAAGAGACATCGATCGCGGTTTCCTTGAAAAATCCGTCATACATTCTCTTAAAAGCATGGTTGATGCTTTCCAGTGTTTCTTCGATTTCTTTTTTTGATTCTTTGATAGTACTGGTCTGCAGTTTCTGGGCATCCAGAGTATTGTAGGTGCTGAGAAGCTTGTCTACAGTCGGCAGGAAATAGCCGAGAAAATTCTTCAGATTCGGAATATGATCCGGATTCTGCAGAATATACTCATTGATATGTGTCATGGTTGCTTCCAGCGATTTCAGTTCAGTGCCGAATTCTTCGTTATTACGGGCAGTGCGGCTGTTTTCAGTCATATGAATGGTAGCAATGGTCTGCTGGATGGCTTCAGATGCGGCCTTTAAGGTCGGGAATTCTTTAGTCAGACGCGCCTGCTGTGCCTGCAGTTTTTCTTCTTTTTCTTTTTCCTTCAGATACTTGTCGAGGTATTCCTTTGCTCCGGGGGAAAGGATCAGATACCGGTCTCTGTAAACAAGCTGTCCCTTTGGAAAATACTTGATGGCAATAAACTCTTTTACAGTATTGTAGGTTTTCCGGTCGGTCATTCCGGTTATATCCTGAAGCTTTTGCATGGATACAAAAGGTTCACCATTAAAACCGGCTTTCATTTCCCTGAACAGCGCAACACGATGATTCAGGGAGAATCCCTTGCTGATCATCCAGATGCTGGCGATTACAGGGATGATCAGAAAAGCAAGTCCGATTCCCATTGTTCCCAGCGTGTAAGCTGTCATGGCGATTGCTGCGCAGACGAGCAGCAGAACAATACCGCAGATGAGCAGTACCGGTCCGGATACGGTTCCGGCAGGGCTGGCCGTCATAGGGGCGAGCTCACGCTTGCGTTTGGCCTCTGCTTTTTTTCTCTGCATTTCTTCTTTATTGTCTGTATAATTTTGAAGGGCCTGAGAACTGTTTGAAAGGAAAGCACCTGCGGCTCCGATTGCAGAGTCGGCCAGGGTATTCAACTGTTCATTCAAGTCGTTAAAGTTACCCGTTGTGACCGCTTTTGTAAAAGCGTCGGTGATCCCGGATTTTTCTTCAGGTTCTGACATAACTGCCTCCTTTATTCCTGTTTCTGCCTGGGATATAATATTTTTGGAGAAATAAACAAGCAGAACAACTGTTTGTTTATTATAATACAAATTTTCAATGAATATATTAAATAGAGAAAAACAATCGGTATTATCACATTATACAATTCAGGACGGGCTCTGCTTTGCCGCCGTGCTGGTCTGCGCAGGCGCAGCTCTCTGGATGCTGCTCATCCGCTGGGGATTCATTGTTCCGGGCATGTGCGACTTTTACAGGATGACGGGTTTTTACTGTCCCGGCTGCGGCGGGACCCGGGCTGTCCTTGCATTATTATCCGGCGACTTTGCCGGAGCTTTTCTCTTCCATCCTTTTGTGCCGTATCTGTTTGTGACGGGCGGGTGGTTCTGCGGGCGTTGTGCTCTGCACTGGTGTGTTCCGGGAAAAGTCAGTTATCCTCAGTTTTCCCAAAAGTGGATCTGGATCGGGATTGCAGTCATACTTGTACAGTGGATTGTCAAAAACATACTGCTTATTAACGGCATCATCTATTTATCCTGAAATTTCAGGAGTTTTAACAGGAGATATTATAATGGTCAAAGGATTTTCGATTGCATCACTGGTATTAGGCATTCTTTCATTTGTACTTTGTTGTACGATCTGGGTAGGCGGCGTGCTGGCAATAGTCAGTCTGACACTTGGTATTATCGCCCTGGTTCATATCAATGAATATGACGAATCAGATCAGAACGTTTGCAAAGGAATGGCGATCGCCGGCGTAGTCTGCTCGTCGATCACCATCGTTCTGATTGCTTTCTGCCTGGTATTTGCTTTCAGTGCATCAAGTCTTTCCGGAATTTATACGGATACGCTCTATGATCTGAATCATCTGTTTGACAGCCTTTCCTATACAACATCTCTTTAAACAGAAGGTCAGGGCTGCGTGTAACCGGCAGCACGGTAAATCTGATACCATTCGCTGCGGCTCAATTCGGTGTCTGCTGCTTTACAGGCCTGATTAAAGTGATCGATTTTCACGGTACCGATAACCGGCATGAATCCGGCCGGGTGTCTGAGCAGCCAGGCCAGTGCTGTTGCTGCCGGAGTCAGTCCATGGACCGCGCCGATTTCTTTCAGCGCCTGGTTCAGCTCCGGAAATCTTTTTTCATTGAGGACAGAGTCTTCAAAGTATCCCTGACTCAGCGGCGACCAGTTCTGAATGGTGATTCCGTGGATCCGGCAGTAATTGACGATTCCGGAATCGCGGACCGCTGCTTCGTCGTTGAGCATATTCACATTGATGTCGGAGGCAATCATACCGGCATGCAGTACGGAAAGCTGCAGCTGGTCCGTCAGGATGGGCTGGATAACGGCGGTTTTCAGGAGGTCAATCTGTCCGGGATTCATATTTGAAACACCGAAATGATGAACCTTTCCCGTATCTTTGAGGTTCAGAAAAGCTTCTTCTATTTCATCCGGAACCATCAATGCATCCGGTCTGTGTAAAACCAGAATATCCAGATAATCCATATTCAAACGGTTCAGAATTCCATCAACCGATTCAATGATATGTTCTCTGGAAAGATCATACATCTGACCGGGGATAATACCGCATTTGGACTGGATGATGATTTCTTCACGCGGAATTCCTGCATCCAGAACAGCTTTTCCAAGCACCTGTTCAGATTTTCCCCCACCATAAATATCGGCGGTATCAAAGAAATTGACACCCTGACTGACGGCGTTGCCGACAAAGGCAGCTGCTTCTTTTTCATTCAGTGAGTCAATCTTCATGCATCCGGCCCCGATGACCGGAACTTCCAGATCGGACTGTCCGAGTTTCATTTTCTTCATATCTATTCTCCTGATTTTATTTGTTTTCCGGCTGGCACACGGCTGTTACCCTGAGATCCAGTTCCTGATAGTCTTCCAGCAGGTTGTCTGCTTCCGCTTTAAGAATCTGAACGGTCTTCGGATGATCAAATGATACGGCGTCGAGTACTTCCCGCCCCGCGCGTTCCGGACTGCTTTCAGTTAATTTGTCGATATAGTCCCAGTTGATGCCATTAAACAGATCCGCTGTTTCCGGATCAAACGGCAGCTTGCCCGTTTTCATCAGATAAACAAGAAGCGGATAAAATGCTGTAAATCCGGCATAAACCTGCAGATTGATGAAATCTACATGATAATCTGCTTTTGTCCGCGATATAACTGCTTTCGTATTACCCAGATAAGTAATAAACAACTTTCCATTGGTTTCAAAATCTGATTGAGCCAGGATATTCCAGGCTTTGAATACTTCAAGCAGATTCAGGTATTCGATTGTTTCAGCATTCATACTGCTTCCTTCATTTATTCTGCAAATTCAGTGATTCTAATGGCAGCAGGCATTTCTTTTTACATATACACCCTGGATTCTAATTTATTGAAAAGACCTTGTAAAGAAAATACTACTTTTGGTTCAAGAGACGTTATAATAAATTTAATTGATTATTTTTACCAGGACAGGATGGATATGAAAAAAGATAAAAAAGTCTATATACTCGTCATGACGGTTGCAGCATTTATGGTGGCGCTGGTTCTGTTAACCAGATTTTCCTCGGTGACACAGAACACCTTTGAGGATACTACTATAGATAATTATAAATCCGGTGACTGTAAATTTGCATTTAATGATCAGATTGTCGGTAACGAAAACGGAAATCTTTCTTTCCTTCACGTCAATACGGGTAAAACCGATATTATTTCCGCAGTTAAAACCAACTGGTCAAGTTTGATCCCTGATGAAAAACTGATGGTTTACTCCAACGGCGATGGAAAAACAGGAATTGCCAAATTTGCAGAAAATGATCAGGTCGTTTTAAACCGAACTATATTTACTGAGGATACAGATCTTAGAATCGATCCGACTTTGATAAAATTCGGCGGCACCTACTATATGACCTCCACATTGATCCAGGGTCCGGTTAATCAGAGTGATCCCAATGCCGAAAACGGGGTTTACACAATTCAGCTTTACAGTTCGGACGATATGGTAACCTGGAAACACGTTGCGGATATTGCAAGTGCGCAGAATAATCTGGAAGATGTGGATATCATGGCAGACGGGAATCTTCTGCGGGTTACTTATGAAAAAGAAACAAGAGATAAAGCTCCATCTTCAATCATAGAAGTATCTTCATCTGATAACGGACAGACATGGGGACATGAAACTGTTCTGCTCCCGGATAACGGTGATAATGAACCGGCTACCTTTACGAAGGTAAACGACCAGTATTATCTGTTTTACAGCAGTGATGTGAATAATCCGGGAACATCATACAGCGGAGCCAGCGTTTATCTCTCTAAATATGATGAATCCTTACAGCTGGTTTCTACAACTGAGCTGCAGACCAATCCATCCTCCAATATTTTATTGTACGATACCCTGATTGATGGGAATAATGTCAAACTACTGTTTGCATCAGATTATCTGGGCAGCAATAATCTCAATATAGAAACAGTAGCATTACCGTAATTGAAAATTGTATAGCAGGTTCTGATGATGCTGCCACAGTAGATCTGTGAGTGAAAGTCCGGATCATGTCAAAGCTCCGGTTGATGCAACAGGATCGGTATTTATAAAAACTGCTTGACAAAGCATCTCGTACCCCTTATACTAAAAAAGCTGCTTCGAAACAGGCAGCGTCAATAAAAACCGAATCGAACACGAAGACAGAGATGTCTTCCTCTGAATCCGAAACATGATAAGTACTTATCACCACGCTGCATTGCGCAGAGACTCATATAAGAGCAGATACGCAATCCGGCTGATGAAAGACACATAAAAATGTTTCGGATTTTTAAAGTTATGTATTGACAAATAATTAACAAAGTTGTATAATAGGATTATCGGTTGAGACAGGACACAGTCCTGGAGCAGCGGCAGCGGCAGCGGCAGAGAAGTGAATGAAACCGGGAGGACTTGTTCGCACTTCACAGATGCCGGGACCTGCAAAACGGGTTCATAAAACTGCTTGACAAAACAAACCGGTCACAGTACAATATAAAACAGTCGTTTACAGCGACTGGTCAGGATTTTGAAATAAATTTCAATTAAATGAAAAATATTGAAAATAATCCTTGACAAATATGACGAAACGTCATATAATAAATAAGCTGTCAACGAGACAGCACCTCAAAAACGAAAGTTTTTGAGCAGGTCATAGAAAAGATAACAGCGTTGCTAAGTCTTCTTTTAAAAAAGAGATTAGCACACATAAAACCAAGATTCCAGAAACGACGTGTGCGAACACGATAAACATCAAAAACAGCGAATGAACCAGAGTCTTAAAGACTTTGATCAATACTTTTTATAGAGAGTTTGATCCTGGCTCAGGACGAACGCTGGCGGTATGCTTAACACATGCAAGTCGAGCGAGAATCAGACTTTAGAATTCTTCGGAAGGACAAAGACTGAGGAAAGCGGCGAACGGGTGAGTAACGCGTGGGCAACCTGGCCTTAAGAAAAGGATAGCCCCCGGAAACGGGGAGTAATACTTTATGAGAACAAAAGAGGGCATCCTATTTTTGTTCAA
>JBMNSG010000003.1:0-63026 GCA_050945075.1 Eubacteriaceae bacterium
CAGAACCGACTACGTCGCCCTGTTTATTTAAAATATCTGTCTTTGGCATGTTTGTTCCTCCTTAGACGGCTCAGGATTTCACGCTGCTCTTGACAACAATAACTGAACCTCTCGGTCCCGGTACTGCGCCCTTGATGAGCAGGATGTTTTCCTGGGGATCCACATCGACAACTTCAAGATTCAGAGCTGTGACGTTCTTGTTCCCCATCTGGCCAGGGAGCTTCTTACCTTTCGGCACGCGTGCCGGATATGCGGAAGAACCCATTGAACCAGGGCTTCTGTGGTATTTAGAACCGTGAGCCATCGGGCCTCTGTGCTGTCCGTGACGTTTGATAACGCCCTGGTATCCCTTACCTTTTGATTTACCGGAAACATCTACTTTGTCTCCAGCTTCAAAGGTGTCAGCCTTGATGACCTGACCGGGTTCCATAGCTGCAGCATCGTCCAGTTTGAATTCCTTAAGAACTCTTGCCGGAGCAGCGCTGTATTTTTCGAAGTGACCCTGTTCAGGCTTTGTAACCTTTGAGGCTTTCACTTCGTCGAAACTCAGCTGTACGGAACAGTAACCATCGGTTTCTTCCGTCTTTTTCTGAACGACCGTGCAGGGACCGGCTTCCACGACAGTAACAGGAATAACCTGTCCTTTTTCGGTGAAAATCTGGGTCATACCGAGCTTACGGCCGATAATCGCTTTTTTCATTCTTTCCTCCGTTTTATTAGTGGATCACAGCGTGATCATAATAGAACAGTCAGACTAAATCTGACAGATCTGTGCGGTTGTTCCAGTCGTCAGACTAGAGCTTGATTTCAATGTCAACACCAGCCGGCAGGTTCAGACGCATCAGCGCATCTACTGTCTTCGGTGTAGGATTGAGAATATCGATCAGACGCTTATGTGTGCGCATTTCGAACTGTTCTCTGGAGTCCTTGTACTTGTGAACGGCTCTGAGAATTGTAACAACTTCCTTATCAGTCGGAAGCGGAATCGGGCCGGAAACATCTGCACCTGTTTTCTTTGCAGTGTCTACAATCCGTTCTGCAGACTGATCAAGCAGCTGATGATCGAATGCCTTTAATCTGATTCTAATTTTTTGCTTTGCCATACCATAAATCCTCCTGGAATATATTTCTCAGATTCTGGTACGTCAACTGTAGCAACTCACCCGGGTGTTTCACTCTGTCTCTATAAAAAAAGCTGATCGCTCAGCAGAATGCTGCTGATCTTCGTCAGCGCGGTGCGGATGAAGTCAGTTCAAACTGAGTTCATCAGTGCTTTTTATAGAGACATCCAGTCGGTTTGTTATTACAGCGTACGTCCGATTCGAGATCGTGACTTGCTCCACGGAAATTACCTGAATTAGTAACAGCAACTTCCCGTCTCATCGCAGTACAGCCAACTTGAAATAGTATATATTAAAAAAAGACCCTGCGCAAGGTCTTTTTCATATTTTTTTCATATAGCAAACGTGCATCATTTTGCGACTGCATATTCAGGTGTATGGCCGCCTGCAGTGACCCCCGATTCCCGGATAATCTGATTGGGATCCTCATCCCAGAAATAGATGCCGGTTCCGGTAACACCCAGATGTGAAGCCAGAACAGTTCCGATCTTCACACGTTCATGCCGGGTCAGGCCCTTCGATTCCGCGATCGCTTCCATGCGTTCGGTAAGCGGTTCGCAGGTGGCTTCATCGACTACGGCAATCCCAACCAGCTGGTCGCGATAATCTGAAAGCATTTTATCCAGATTAGCTTCGATGACAGACAGTGCTTTCTTGTCGCCTCTGACTTTTCCGAGAATTTTCATAACTCCGTCTTCAACGCTGATAACCGGCCTGATCTTCATAAGATCACCCACATACGCTGTGGTCTTCCCCAGACGGCCGCCTTTGGCCAGCCATTTGAGATTCTGCATCGTAAACAGAAAGTGAACATGATCCCTGAACGCATAGGCAGCTTTCACCAGTTCCTGGAGTGATGCGCCGTCATCCATCAGCTTGAGCAGCTCAACAGCAACAAGCCCGATGGGACCTCCTGACTGAAGCGAATCGACAATCTCACAGTTAAAGTCCGGATATTCTTTTTTAACCTGTTCAAGAACCATCTTTGCAGTTTCATAGGTTCCCGAGAGTTTCGAGGTAAATGACCAGTAAAGGACATCATTCCCCGCCTGTGCCTGTTCGGTAAAATACTTTCTGAAATCTTCCGGAAGCACCTGGGTGGTGGTAGGCATAATACCCTTTTTCAGAAGTTCGTTAATTTCATCAATGGTAATTTCCGTTTTATCACGCAGGCTGGTGCCGTCTTCCATCACCACATTAAGCGAAACCATATCCATTGCGGGATGGGTCTGAAGGTTCAGCGGCATATCACACATACTGTCTGTTAGTAATCTGAGCATAAAAGTTTCCGTTTCTATCTGTACTGATCGATCTGTAGAATAAATGAGCCACAGACTGCTCTGTGGCTCAGGTTCAATCTATATTACAGTATAACGCGGCTTTGTGTTTTGGACAATATGCTTCATGTGTCCCAAAGATAATGTCTCTTGAACCTTAGTTAAAACTCTTCAGGAAAGCTCGTGAATGAACAGTCCGCTTCTGAGTTTAGGTTCAAACCAGGTCGATTTAGGCGGCATCAGCAGACCTGCATCGGCAATGGCCATCAGCTCGGATATCGATGTCGGGTACATTGAAAAAGCGACCTTCATATCGTTCTGCGTTCTGCGTTCCAGTTCATCCAGTCCCCTGATTCCGCCGACAAAATCAATCCTGCCGTCTGTTCTGGGATCTCCGATACCGAGTACCGGAGCCAGCAGATTGTCGTAAAGGACCGAAACATCAAGTGCGCCCACCGGATCCTGCTTCAGGAATTCCGGTTTGACCGTCAGCTTGTACCAGCGGCCATCCAGATACATGCCAAATTCTCCTTTGGCTTCCGGTCTGACCTGCTGCCCTGATTCGGCTATGTCAAAACGTTCACCGGCCTGTTTCAGGAATTCTGCTGATGTGAGACCATTCAGATCACGGACCACTCTGTTGTAATCCAGAATCCGGAGCTCTTCATCCGGAAACAGTACAGACAGGAAATAATTAAATTCCTCGTTACCCGTCCAGCCCGGATTCTGTTCACGTCTCATTTTGGCAACTTTAACTGCAGATGCACAGCGGTGATGGCCATCGGCAATATACAGACACGGTACTTCCGCAAAAGCGCCGACCAGACCATCGACTGCCTTCTGATCATTGATGAGCCAGACACGATGCCTGATTCCATCGGCTGATGTAAAGTCATACATCGGCTCGGTCTGTTTCTGGTCCGCAATGATTTTTGCTGCATCGGCATTCTTCCGGTAAGTCAGGAAGATCGGTCCGGTGTTGGCATTGCAGGCATCAACATGATGAATGCGGTCCTGTTCCTTGTCTGCCCGGGTCAGCTCATGTTTTTTGATAATCCCGTTATCATATTCATCGACCGATGTCGTGGCGACCAGGCCGGTCTGAGAACGTCCGTCCATGGTCAGTTCATATATATATAAGGAAGGGGTATCGTCCTGTTCCATTTTCCCGGATTTCCGGTAGGCATCGAGATTTTCCCTGGCCTTCTGATATACAGACTGATCGTAAGTTGCCACATCGTCCGGCATGGTGGTTTCCGCACGGTCCACAGTCAGAAAAGAGTCCGGATTGCTCCGGACTTCTTCTGTTGCTTCTTCGCGGTTATAGACGTCATACGGAAGAGCTGCTATTTTTGCAGCTTCTTCCCGTACGGGTCTTACGGCTTTGAAGGGTTTTATAATCGCCATGACAGCCTACTTGAGGATTCTGACGCGGGTAACGCCTTTAATCTTGTAAAGATCATCCTTAACCTTCTGCACAATCGGCGAATCGACGTCGATCATGGTGTAGGCAAAGTTGCCGCGGTTCTTGTTGGTCATATCCGAAATGTTGATGTTGTCATTCCCGAGGATGGTTGTTACCTGGGCAATCATATTGGGAACATTGTGGTGGCAGATGGTGATTCTGCCTACATTGTCCATACGGCCCATATCCACATCCGGATAATTGACTGAATGGATGATATTTCCTTCAGTCAGATAATCGATCATTTCCTGTACAGCCATCACTGCGCAGTTTTCTTCGCTTTCCGGTGTCGATGCGCCGAGATGCGGAATATTGATCGTATTCGGAAGATCCAGCGTTTCTTCAGACGGGAAATCCGTCACATAGGCTGCGACACGTCCGTCTTCGAGCGCATCCTTTAATGCAGCATTGTCAACGAGTCCGCCGCGGGCAAAGTTGAGCAGTCTGATGCCCTTTGCCTGGCTTAACAGTTCTGCATTAACTGTATTTTTCGTTTCTTCCATATATGGCAGATGGAGGGTTACATAGTCACAGTTTGAGAAAACACCTTCCAGACTCTTGGCACGCTTGACCTTGCGTGACAGACCCCAGGCGTTTTCAATCGAGATATACGGGTCGTAACCGTAAACTCTCATTCCGAGATCGACTGCCATGTTGGCAACCAGCACGCCGACAGCGCCCAGTCCGACAATCCCGAGTTTCTTACCTGCAAGTTCCGGACCTGCAAACTGACTCTTGCCTTTTTCCACTGCTTTGGCAACATCTGCATCTCCGTCTTTCAGTCCCTTTGCCCAGTCAACTCCCTGTGTAAGTTTACGCGAAGACATGAGCAGACCTGCTGCTACGATTTCCTTAACCGCATTGGCATTGGCCCCCGGTGTATTGCAGACAACAATACCGGATTCCGCACATTTTTCCAGCGGAATATTGTTGACGCCTGCACCTGCGCGGCCGATGAATTTTACAGAACGCGGAATGTCCATATCATGCAGATTTGCAGAACGGACCAGAATCGCATCCGGATTTTCAATGTTGTCCCCGACTTCAAAATTGTCAGGAAGCAGTTTCAGTCCCTTTTTAGAGATTTTATTCAGTGTCAGTACTTTGTAATTCATAATTTCCTTTCTTGCCGCAGCAAGAGCCGGCCTTCTAAGCTACTCCCCCGGTTTACTGCGCCCAATGTGGATCAGTCAATGGACTGTCCGGTTGATCAGTGAATCAGACAGTCGTTTCAGCTGTTTTCTTTTTCAAATTTTGTCATGAAGTCAATCAGAGCCTGTACGCCTTCGACCGGCATCGCATTGTAGATGCTGGCGCGCATACCACCGACTGTTCTGTGACCCTTGAGGTTCACCAGTCCTGCTTCTGCAGCTTCTTTGACAAACTTCGCTTCCATGTCCTTGTCGCCGATAACGAAAGGTACGTTCATCAGTGAACGGTCTTCCGGAACAACGGTACCTCTGAACATTTTACTGTTGTCCAGATAGTCATAGAGCATTTTAGCTTTTTCTTCGTTGATCTTCTGCATGCCTTCGACACCGCCGTGTGCCTTGACCCAGTCAAAGACCATTCCGCAGATATAAATTCCGTAGCATGGCGGGGTATTGAAGAGTGAGTCCGCATCCGCCTGTGTTTTCCAGTCAAGCATGGTCGGTGTGATGTCCTGTGCATTGCCGATCAGATCCTTGCGGATAACAGCAACGACAACACCGGCAGGTCCCATGTTTTTCTGAGCGCCGGCAAAGATCATACCAAATTTGCTGATGTCAAATACTTCTGACAGAATCAGCGATGAGAAATCTGCTACCAGCGGAATATCACCGGTGTCCGGAAGTTCGTCAGGCTTGAAACGGGTTCCGTAAATCGTGTTATTGGCACAGATGTACACGTAATCCGCGTCTTCCCGGAAATCTTCTCTCTTTGTCTTCGGAATGTAGGTATATGTCTTATCTTCCGAAGAAGCGACTGCTTTGGCATCGCCATAGCGTTTGCCTTCGTTAAAGGCTTTCTTTGCCCACTGTCCGGTAATGATGTAGTCCGCTTTACCGCTTCCATTCATCATGTTAAGCGGAATAGCCGCGAACTGCTGTGAACCGCCGCCCTGTAAAAACAGGATGTCGTAATTATCCGGAATATGCATGAGTTCCCTGAAGGTATCTCTTGCATGATCGATAATTTCTTCAAAAGGCTTCGACCGGTGGCTCATTTCCATAACGCTCATTCCGGTATCCCCGTAATTAAGCATTTCATCTGCAGCTTTCTGCAGAACTTCTTCCGGCAGCTGTGACGGACCTGCCGAGAAGTTATAAACTCTGTTCAACTAAGTTTCCCTCCTTACAGTTGATGCAACTATTATAACCCAGGAAAAGACTCTTTCAACGAACTTAAAGACTGATTTCCTTTTCAGATTTGTGAAATGAATAACGAATGCCGGAAAACCGCAGGAATTCAGTAAAAAAAATTCCGGGGCCGTTATCCGGTCCCGGAACATAGAATACAATCAGCTGGCAAAGAACAGCAGGTTTGCCAGGAATACAGCAGCCAGAATATAAAGAATCCAGTTGATGTCTTTAGCCTTGCCTACGAAGATCTTGATCAGTACATATGAAATGATCCCGAACTCGATCCCTGTAGCGATGCTGTACGAGAAGCCCATCATGAAGAAAGCAATCAGTGCCGGGAAGAATTCCGTCCAGTCGGAGAAATCCATTTCCTTGAAATTCATCATCATGTAACCGCCGACCATGATCAGAGCCGGAGCAGTTGCACAGGAAGGCACGATGGCGATAAGCGGGCTGAAGAACAATGCCAGCAGGAACAGGCAGGCTGTCGTAAAGGCAGTCAGACCGGTCCGTCCGCCCTGTTCAACACCGCTTGCACTTTCAACAAATGTTGTAACAGTTGAAGTCCCGAGAACGGCACCGGCAGTAGTACCGATGGCATCCGCCATCAGCGCCGGACTGATATTCGGAACCTGTCCTTTTTCATCGAGCATATCGGCACGGCTGGCAACTCCGACCAGAGTTCCGATGGTGTCAAAGAAGTCGACGAAGAAGAACGTAAAGACAATAATCCAGAATTCCGGATTGGCCAGAGCCGAGAAATCAAGCTTGCAGAAAACCGGAGCGATTGACGGCGGCAGAGAAACAATCCCTGTAGGCATCTGTGTGATTCCAAACGGAATCCCGAGAATGGTAACGGCAGCAATACCGATCAGAATACCGCCTTTAATATGACGGATTTCAAGCACGATAATCAGGATCAATCCGATAATCGTCAGGATGGCGCTCATCAGATTGGTATAGGTTTCACCTGTTGCATTCAGCACATTGAATGAGGTCAGTCCCAGCAGAGTGGAATCGTTGTTGATGATGACGCCGCCGTTCTGCAGGCCGATAAATGTAATAAACAGACCGATGCCGGCGGAAATCCCGATCTTCAGGGTTTTCGGAATACAGTTGGCAACTGCTTCACGGATACTGGTCAGTGTCAGGATAATAAAAATGATACCTTCGACAAATACGGCAGTCAGGGCAATATGCCACGGAACACCCATAACCAGACAAACCGAATAGGTAAAGAATGCGTTCAATCCCATGCCCGGGGCAAGTGCAAATGGATAGTTTGCCATAAATGCCATACAGAACGTTGCAAGTGCAGCACTCAGGCAGGTAGCAGTGGTAACGGCTCCGAAATCCATCCCTGTCTGTGACAGAATGTTCGGATTGACGAAAATAATGTAAGCCATTGTGAGGAACGTTGTGACACCAGCCAGAATTTCGGTTCTGACATTGGTATGATTCTGTTCCAGTTTGAATGTCTTATTCAACCAAGCTTCCATAGAATCCTCCTTGATTAGGAAATTTATAAATTCAGTTCAATTATACTTAAGGCTTCCTTATTAGTCAAAGGCTATGTTGCTTCTACAACAAAAGATGTACTGACAGAACCTGACAAAATAAAAAAGCACTGCAGATGCAGTGCTTTTTTTGATTAATCAGACATGTTTTCTTTTCAGATTCCAGAGACTTACACCTGCCAGAGTGATCAGCGCAAGTGCAATAAAGGTGTAGGAAAGACCGACGTTGGTGCTTCCGGTAAGCGGATTCACCGCGTCATCAGAAGTACCCGTTCCTGAAGCCGGTGTTTCAGGATTTACAGGTGTTGTTTTTGCTTCTGTCCATTTCGCATACAGCGTAATATCTACTGTTGCTTTAGTACTGAAGTCATATACCTGCGTACATTCCGGATCTGTATACCAACCTTCGAAGGTGAAACCATCTTTAGACGGTGCTGACGGTTCTGTAAAAGCAGTGCCGATTTTAACTGTTTCAGAAGCAACTGCACTCCCGCCGTTTGATTCGTAGGTTACCGTGGCCGTATCGATGTATTTCGCATAAACTTCAGTATCCTGATTAAGATTCATATCCGGTGTCCAGGGTATGGTCAGTCCTTCATCAGTAAACCAGCCAGCAAACTGTAAACCGTCTTTATAGGGGGCTTCAGGGGCTGAACCACCTACAAAGGCAAGACTCTGACCCTGAATCACGAACAGGGGATCACCAACCACTGCTTTATCCGCCATTGGTGAATCGAAGAATGTCAGTGTGACAGCAGGAGCCCAGACATTGGCTGTACCATCCTGATTGTCCCCGACTTTATATTCATAAGCGGGCACACCAGTAGTAAAACTATTGTCGGAATAACCTGCCAGTTTGAACAGAGTCAGTTCATCTTCTGAATTGTTAAGCGGCGCGACATTCAGATGTGAATCGCTCTGGGCGATTAAATTCCCGTTTTGTACATACGTGGAAGGAGTCAGAAGAACCGAGCCGCCGGTGATTGTGACCGGAGCGTTAATTTCATTCTTAGCTGAGATACTGACGAGCGCTTTCGACTGCACTATGAGCGCTCCAGCATTTCCGGTTCTTGCAATACCGGTCGTTACATCCCTGATATCCAGAACACCGCCGTCCCTGACTGTAACCTCACAGTTTCTTATTCCAAAAGTCTCCCCGGTAACTGTAGCAGTATTGATAATATTGATAATCCCGCCGTTTTCAACGACAACATCTCTGCCTGCGCTGTTAATGGCTCTGATCTCGGAAGCATTGCTGCCTGTCAGTGAAATTGTGAGCTTTCCGCCTTCACCAACGTTCAGGCTGGATGTATTCCCGGCAAGTACAACAGCATTCGTTTTGTTTGATGATACTGCCGCGTTCTCTACATTCACCTGACATTTTTTAATCGTTACAGGTGCCTGCGTATAAAGTGAGGTGTAAAAAGTATCTCCTCCGCTTTGTATAAAATCTGCAGTTCCGCCAAGGAACTGAACACTTCCGCCGTCCCAGTCAAAAGCGCCTTCGGATTTGCCGCAGTCCCTGACTGTAAAAGATCCACTGTTGAGGATAAAATCATTGTCAGAATTTTGCGAATAAACAGCATATGCTGCCGTTTTCTCCACAGTAACATTACAGTTATTAATGGTTATACTCGAATTGTTGGTTTTCGTATAGATGCCACGGTTGCCGCCACTAATGGTAAAACTACCGGAACCCTGGAACGTCAGTGATGCGTTGTTCAGGTTAATTCCGTTGTTTCCATCATTAACAGGCTCAAGCACCGCATTACTTCTAGCTTCTGCTTGAATGATAAAATCACTGTCTACATTCAGAGTACCCGTAATGACAGGATTACCTTCCAGTCTGATGCCTTTATATCCCTTTGTCGTCACCTCATTCATCAAGTCGACTGCATCGCAGCCTTGGTTAACCAGCATCAGTTCATCCTGCGCGTGAACTGAACCCGGAAGGAAAGATGCTCCCAAAAACAGCATAAGCGAGAGACAGACCGTTAAAATTTTCTTCATTTTATTCCCTTTCGCGACATAATTCAATTCATCGATAACTATTCGATAAATCAGATAAATGTATTATAGGTTGTTTTTAAGGATATATCAAGCGATATACTGTTATTTTACAGGCTTATATCAAATTATTGTATTCATTCATAAACATGTCGCATTGATGTTCTTCCCATGTTCCACTGTTGTTCTTTTTATTGTCCTGCTCTGTTTAAGCTCTGAATATCATGGCCGTACACTTTACCACCGCTGGCCGCAGAGCTCCGAGCATAAAAAAAGAACCATAAAAGTTACCTTCCATGGTTCTTTCGTTATTTTAGTCCTGGATGATCTTGTCAACTACGCCGGATCCGACGGTACGTCCGCCTTCACGAATAGCGAAGCGGAGTCCTTCTTCAATAGCGATCGGTGTGATCAGTTCGATTTCCATAACGACGTTATCGCCAGGCATAACCATTTCTACGCCTTCCGGCAGCTTGATGTTACCGGTAACGTCTGTTGTTCTGAAATAGAACTGCGGTCTGTAACCGTCAAAGAACGGTGTATGACGGCCGCCTTCGTCCTTGGTCAGAACGTATACGTTGGCTGTGAAGTGTGTATGCGGATGAATGGAACCCGGCTTGGAGAGGACCTGTCCTCTTTCAACTTCGGTTCTGTCAATCCCACGAAGCAGTGCGCCGATGTTATCGCCTGAACGGCCTTCATCGAGCAGTTTGCGGAACATTTCGATACCCGTTACGACAGTTTTCTTTCTCGGCTTGATTCCGACAATTTCAACTTCGTCCGATACGTGGACTGTTCCTCTTTCAACACGGCCTGTTGCGACGGTGCCGCGGCCTGTGATTGAGAAGACATCTTCGACAGGCATCAGGAACGGCTTGTCTGTGTCACGCTGCGGTTCCGGAATGTAATCATCGACTGCATCCATCAGTTCGACGATCTTGTCGCCCCACGGGCCGGCCGGATCTTCGAGTGCTTTCAGAGCAGAACCGACAATGATCGGTGTATCGTCTCCCGGGAAGCCGTATTCGTCGAGCAGTTCGCGAACTTCCATTTCAACCAGTTCGATCAGTTCTTCGTCATCGACCATATCTGCCTTGTTCAGGAATACGATGATGTACGGAACGCCAACCTGACGTGAAAGCAGGATATGTTCTCTTGTCTGCGGCATCGGACCGTCTGCAGCGGAAACAACCAGAATTGCGCCGTCCATCTGGGCAGCACCGGTGATCATGTTCTTGACGTAGTCGGCATGGCCGGGGCAGTCAACGTGAGCATAATGTCTCTTCGGTGTTTCATATTCTACGTGAGCGGTAGAGATTGTGATTCCACGTTCTCTTTCTTCCGGTGCTTTATCGATATTATCGAAAGCAACCGCTTCCCCTGTACCGTTTCTCTGGTTCAGTACAGTTGTAATTGCTGCTGTAAGTGTTGTCTTACCGTGGTCAACGTGGCCGATTGTGCCGATGTTGACATGCGGCTTGGATCTGTCAAACTTCTGTTTTGCCATGATAGCTCTCCTTGGTCAAAAATTTATAAATTCAGGAAAGAACTTATTTGTTCTTTCCTTCGGCAATGGCTTCCTGAATGGACTTCGGTACCGGTTCGTAATGTTCGAACTGCATGGTGTAAATGCCGCGGCCCTGCGTTTTACTTCTCAGTGAAGTTGCATAACCGAACATTTCTGCCAGCGGTACAATCCCGTGGATAACCTGTGCGCCGTTGCGTTCTTCCATTCCTTCTACACGGCCGCGGCGTGAGTTAATATCACCCATGACATCGCCCATGTATTCTTCAGGAATAACAACTTCCAGCTTAAACATCGGTTCCATGATAACCGGTTCTGCTTTACGCATACCGTTCTTGAACGCCATGGATCCGGCAACCTTAAAGGCCATTTCACTGGAGTCGACTTCGTGGTAGGAACCGTCGTAGACTGTCGCTTTGACGTCAACAACCGGATAGCCGGCAATTGTACCGGTTTCCATGGCTTCCTTGATCCCGGCTTCGATTGGTCCGATAAATTCCTTCGGAATAGAACCACCGACTGTCTTGTTTTCAAAGACAAATCCGGAACCCGGTGCGCCCGGTTCGAGTGTAATCAGGCAGTGACCGTACTGGCCGTGACCACCGGACTGACGAGCGAATTTACCTTCTGCATCGACTGTCTTGGTGATGGCTTCTCTGTACGCAACCTGCGGCTGGCCAATGTTGGCTTCGACCTTGAATTCACGCAGCATTCTGTCGATGATGATGTCAAGGTGAAGTTCGCCCATGCCGGAGATAATGGTCTGGCCTGTTTCTTCGTCTGTATGTGTTCTGAAAGTCGGGTCTTCTTCTGCAAGCTTCTGAAGCGCAACTGTCATCTTTTCCTGACCGGCTTTGGTCTTCGGTTCGATGGCAACATCGATAACCGGTTCCGGGAACACCATGGATTCGAGTACGATCGGGTGATCCTGGTCACAGAGTGTATCCCCTGTCGTTGTGTCCTTCAGACCAACGGCTGCGACGATATCGCCTGTGTAGACCTTGTTGATTTCCGCTCTGTGGTTGGCGTGCATCTGCAGGATACGGCCGAAACGTTCGCGTTTGCCTTTTGAAGAGTTTTCTACATAAGAGCCTGCGTCCGCAGTACCGGAATAAACACGCATGAATGCGAGCTTTCCGACAAAGGGGTCGGTCATGATCTTGAATGCAAGTGCGGAGAAAGGTTCGTCATCACTCGGGTGACGGACTTCGTCTTCGCCTGTATCCGGGTTTGTACCCTTGATAGCCGGAACGTCGAGCGGTGACGGCATGAAGTCAACGACTGCGTCGAGCATCATCTGTACGCCCTTGTTCTTGTAGGAAGAACCGCAGGTTACTGCAACGAGATCAGTAGCAATGGTACCCTTGCGGATCGCTGCCTTGATTTCGTCTTCTGTGATTTCTTCGCCTTCAAGCGCTTTTTCCATCAGATCTTCGTCGACATCGTAAAGAGCTTCGAGCATCATTTCGCGATACTCTTCCGCTTCTTCCTTCATATCGTCCGGAATATCGGTGATTTCAATTTCTTCGCCCAGGTCGTCCTTGTAGATTTCAGCCTTCATCTTAACCAGGTCAATGATTCCGATAAAGTCTGTTTCCTTGCCGATTGGCAGCTGGATGCATACCGGGTTCGCTCCGAGACGGTCTCTGATCATATCGACCGCGCGGTAGAAATCCGCACCGGTGATATCCATCTTGTTGATGTAGCACATTCTCGGGACGTGGTATTCATCAGCCTGACGCCATACGGTTTCAGACTGCGGTTCAACACCGCCCTTGGCACAAAATACGGCTACAGAACCATCAAGAACACGCAGCGAACGTTCGACTTCAACGGTGAAGTCAACGTGGCCAGGCGTATCGATGATGTTGATTCTGTTACCCTTCCAGTGACAGGTGGTCGCGGCCGATGTGATCGTGATACCGCGTTCCTTTTCCTGATCCATCCAGTCCATCTGAGCGCCACCATCGTGGGTTTCTCCGATTTTATGGATTTTACCGGCGTAGAACAGAATACGTTCTGTCGTAGTCGTTTTACCGGCATCGATATGCGCCATGATGCCGATATTTCTGGTTTTCTCTAAACTGTATTCTCTAGCCAAAATTTACCTTCTTACCAGCGGTAATGTGCAAACGCTCTGTTCGCGTCTGCCATCGCATGCGTATCTTCCTTCTTCTTGACAGCAGATCCGCTGTTGTTGAGAGCGTCCATGATTTCGCCTGCGAGACGGTCTTTCATTGTGCGTTCAGAACGCTTTCTTGAAAAGTCAACAAGCCAGCGCAGTGCAAGCGTCTGCTTTCTTTCTGCGCGGATTTCGATCGGAACCTGATAGGTGGCACCACCGACACGTCTTGCCTTGACTTCCAGCTGCGGTGTAATGTTGGCAACTGCTTCGTCGAAAGCTTCCAGGGCATCTTTCCCTGTTTTTTCCTGAACTTTATCAAATGCTCCGTAAACGATCTTCTGGGCTGTACCCTTCTTACCGTCGAGCATGATATTGTTAATCAGTTTGGTAACTTTGGTGCTGCCGTATAACGGATCCGGCAGTACTTCTCTTTTTGGAACTGGTCCTTTGCGTGGCACTTTCTTCCCTCCTTAACACTGGGTGTTCATTGGTACTCGACAAAAAAGTCGTAAATGCTCATACGTCTATCTGTAACAGATATGCAGTACGAATGCATTACTTCTTGGGCTTTTTAGCCCCGTATTTTGATCGAGCCTGTTTTCTGTCGTCTACTCCGGCTGTATCCAGCGCGCCGCGGATAATCTTGTAACGCACACCAGGCAGGTCACGTACACGTCCGCCCTTGATGAGGACGATCGAGTGTTCCTGCAGGTTATGTCCGATACCCGGAATATACGCTGTAACTTCCATACCGTTGACGAGCTTAACTCTGGCGATCTTTCTGAGCGCTGAGTTAGGTTTCTTCGGTGTTGAAGTCCTTACTGCTGTACAAACACCTCTCTTCTGAGGGTTGGCCTTGAGTGCAGGCGTCTTGGTTTTGATTGTGGAACTTTTACGCCCGTTTCTGACAAGCTGATTAATGGTAGGCATTCAGTTCTGCACCTCCTTATAAATTTTTATATCAGACCGGTCACCCGGATTGATAACAAATGGAACAGGCGCCTTCCGGCGCTTTACTGCTGCGGCTTGAGCACTGCGACAACTGCCGCGCTGCGTTCGATCCCGCAGGCCTTTCCTAATGAAGCTTTTGATTCAGTCGTTTCGACCGGCACATTCTTTTTCCGGCAGCAGTCGAGCACTTCTTTTCTGATATGTTCGTCCGCGTCGTCGGCCAGAATGGCCAGCTGTGCCTGTCCTTCGAGGATGGCCCTGACTGACTGTTTGAGCCCGATTACCCGGGGCTGGTTTTCATGGTTATCCAATTCTCACCTCTATAAACTACATTAGCTTTTCTATTATACATAAAAGCCTGCCGGGATGCAAGTCCAGACAGGCTTTTATTTTGAAGCAGGCACTGACAGAAATTCTGCCGCACCCGCTTTGATTCATGTAATTTACAGAGCTGCCCCATTCCTGCTGCATACTGCTTTTCGGCAGTGCCTGCAGAAATAGAACGCTCCGGATTTCATTCAGCTATTTCGCTCAGGAATTCTGGCTGTCGCCGTCGAAGAAACTATCGGTATCGAACATGGCGTCTCCGCTTTTCTGTCCGCTGCCTGCGGTTTCATCATCCGGACGGATTTCAGAATCATCGATCACGATGTTCATATCCTTGTCCAGAACCGGCTTGTCCGCATCATCAGTAACGAGTTCTGCTTCCAGAATTTCGTCATCGTCTTCGCGGTCATATTCCAGTTCGACCTTATCGTAGGCTTTGACGCCTGTGCCGGCCGGAATGAGCTGGCCGATCATGACATTTTCCTTCAGGCCGATCAGCGGGTCAATACGTCCCTTGATAGCTGCATCAGTCAGGACCCTGGTTGTTTCCTGGAAGGATGCTGCAGACAGGAAGGAGTCTGTTGCCAGGGAAGCCTTGGTAATCCCGAGCAGTTCTCTGGAACCGACAGCCTTGTCAAAGCCCATTTCTTCTGCACGGTCATTGGCTTCTTCCATCTGGAACATATCCACCAGTGCACCTGTGATCAGATCCGTGTCTCCGGCATCTTCGACTTTGATCTTGCGCATCATCTGACGGATGATGAGCTCGATGTGCTTGTCGCTGATGTGAACACCCTGCAGACGGTAAACCTTCTGGACTTCCGAAAGCAGGTAGGCCTGAACGGCATTGACACCTTTAATGCGCAGGATATCATTCGGGTTGATGGAACCTTCAGTGATAGGCTGTCCGGCTTCGACATGGTCGCCGGAATAAACCTTCTGGCGCATGCCGTACGGGATCAGATAGGTTTTCTGTGTTCCGTCCGGCGAGGTGATAATGGCTTCCTTCTTCTTTCCTTCGGTGATTTCCACACGTCCGGAAATTTCAGTAACGATCGCCTGCCCTTTAGGCTTACGTGCTTCGAACAGTTCTTCGACACGGGGAAGCCCCTGTGTGATATCGTCTGCCGATGCAACACCGCCCGTATGGAAGGTACGCATGGTAAGCTGGGTACCCGGTTCACCGATGGACTGGGCCGCGATAATACCGACGGCTTCGCCGATTTCGACCGGTTTCCAGGTGGTCATATCGACCCCGTAGCACATCTTGCACACGCCGTATTTGCTCTTGCAGTTAAAGACGGCGCGGATATTGACTTTTTTAATTCCGGCTTTTTCGATTTCGTCAGCCATGTCGGAGGTGATGATTTCACCCTTCGGCACCATGACTTCACCCGTTTCCGGATGAATCACTTCATCGAAGGTGTAACGGCCGGCAATACGTTCCGGCAGTGTTTCAATGATTTCTCCGCCTTCGGAAATCGCTGTGACTTCGTAGCCCTGGTCGGTTCCGCAGTCTTCTTCGCGGACAATAACTTCCTGGGAGACATCGACCAGACGACGGGTCAGGTAACCTGAGTCGGCGGTACGGAGAGCCGTATCGGCCAGACCTTTTCTGGCTCCGTGTGTGGAGGAGAAGAATTCCAGTACGTTGAGTCCTTCACGGAAGTTGGAGCGGATTGGCAGTTCGATAACACGCCCTGTCGGGTTGGTCATCAGACCACGCATACCGGCCAGCTGACGGATCTGGTTCTTGGAACCACGGGCCCCGGAATCCGCCATCATGTTAATAGGATTGAGCGGTTCAAGGTGATCCAGCAGCGCTTCGGTAACCTGATCGGTCGCTTCGTTCCAGATGTCGACGACATTCTGGTAACGTTCTTCTTCCGAAATAAGCCCCTTCTTGAAGTTCTTCAGATTCTTTTTGACTTTTTTATCCGCTTCTTCAAGGATTTCGTCCTTTGAACCCGGGACCTGCATGTCGGCAACACCGACAGTGATCGCAGATTTGGTCGAGTACTTGTAGCCGCGGCTCTTGATTTCATCCAGCATTTCCGAGGTAACCGTAGGACCATGTGTTTTGAAGCAGCGGTCTACGATCCGGGTCAGCATCTTCTTGTCGACAACATCGTCGATTTCCAGGCGGAAGACATCTTCCGGCCCGTCGCGCTTGATAATGCCGATATCCTGCGGAATGACCTGGTTGAAGATAAAACGTCCGACGGTGGATTCCACCAGTCTGGTGACCGGTTTTCCGTCGATTTCGCGAGTCAGTCTGACCTTGACACGTGAATGGAGGTTGACTGTTCTGTTAAAGTAAGCCATTTCCATTTCGTCCATGTCTGTGAAGACCGAACCGTTGCCCGGTGAATCCGGTACGTCAATCGTCATATAGTAGGAACCGAGGATCATATCCTGTGAAGGTACGACAACCGGTGTTCCGTCCTGCGGCTTGAGGATATTGTTGCAGGCCATCATCAGGAAGCGGGCTTCTGCCTGGGCTTCCACTGACAGCGGAACGTGAACAGCCATCTGGTCACCATCGAAGTCGGCGTTGTACGCAGTACAGGCCAGCGGATGCAGCTTGATGGCGCGTCCTTCGACCAGTACCGGTTCAAAGGCCTGGATACCCAGACGATGCAGTGTAGGTGCACGGTTTAACAGAACCGGATGTTCGTGGATGACGTCTTCGAGAACGTCCCAGATAATCGGGTCCAGTTTTTCGACCATTTTCTTGGCGCTCTTGATGTTCTGCGCCAGCTGTCTGGCAACCAGTTCGTGCATAACGAACGGCTTGAACAGTTCAATCGCCATTTCCTTTGGCAGACCGCACTGATACATTTTCAGTTCCGGGCCGACGACGATAACCGAACGTCCCGAATAGTCGACTCGTTTCCCGAGCAGGTTCTGACGGAAACGTCCCTGTTTCCCCTTGAGCATGTCGGAAAGGGACTTGAACGGACGGTTGCCGGGGCCTGTAACGGCACGGCCTCTGCGGCCGTTGTCGATCAGGGCATCGACGGCTTCCTGGAGCATACGCTTTTCGTTCTGGACAATGATGTCCGGAGCGTCCAGCTCAAGCAGCTTTTTCAGACGATTGTTTCTGTTTATTACTCTGCGGTACAGGTCATTCAGGTCGGAGGTCGCAAAACGGCCGCCGTCCAGCTGGACCATCGGGCGCAGCTCCGGCGGGATGACCGGAATTGCTTCCAGAATCATCCATTCCGGTTTATTGTTGGAATTTCTGAACGCTTCGACAGCTTCCAGACGACGGGCGACACGGATCTTTTTCTGACCCGAGGCGTCCTTGAGTTCTTCCTTGAGTACAGCCGATTCCTGATCGAGATCGACTGTTTTGAGCAGTTCCTGAATCGCTTCCGCACCGATCCCGGCACGGAAAGAGCTGCCATACTGTTCTCTGGCTTCTCTGTATTCTGTTTCGGACAGCACCTGCTTGTAATTAAGCGGGGTATCGCCCGGATCCAGTACAACATAAGATGCGAAATAAATGACGCGTTCCAGGTTTCTCGGGCTCATTTCCAGGATCAGGCCCATGCGGCTCGGAATCCCCTTGAAATACCAGATATGTGAAACCGGTGAAGCCAGTTCGATATGACCCATGCGTTCGCGGCGGACACTGGATTTGGTGACTTCGACGCCGCAGTTTTCGCAGATAATGCCTTTATGGCGGATGCGTTTGTATTTCCCGCAGTTACATTCCCAGTCCTTGGTAGGTCCGAAGATCTTTTCACAGAACAGACCTTCCTTTTCAGGCTTGAGGGTTCTGTAGTTGATCGTTTCAGGCTTTTTGACTTCTCCGCGCGACCATTCCCTGATCTTTTCCGGAGACGCCAGACCGATCTGCAGTGATTTGAAATCAAACTCTTCGTTCAATGCGTATACCTTTCTGTGAATCGGCTCGATTAAGCCAGTGTATCGGGACTGTCAATATCGTCAGCGTCGACGATACTCATATCTTCGACTTCCTCATAATCGGCTTCGGTCACGACATCCTTTTTACCGGAGATTTCGTTGGCAAAGTCAATCATCGGATCGGAATCGACATTTTCTTCGATGGTTCCGACTTCGTTCTGGCTGTTGAGGATATTGACATCAAGTCCGAGTGACTGGAATTCCTTGAGCAGTACCTTAAAGGATTCCGGCATACCCGGCTTCGGAATATTTTCACCCTTGACGATGGCTTCGTAAGCCGCAACACGACCCACGACATCATCGGATTTAATAGTCATGATTTCTTCAAGCGTATGGGCTGCGCCGTAAGCTTCGAGCGCCCAGACTTCCATTTCACCGAAACGCTGTCCGCCAAACTGGGCTTTCCCGCCGAGCGGCTGCTGTGTAACCAGTGAGTAAGGTCCGGTGGAACGGGCATGCATCTTGTCGTCGACAAGGTGATGGAGCTTGAGGTAGTACATATAACCGACGGTAACCTTGTTATCGAAGGGTTCGCCTGTACGTCCGTCATAAAGCTGGATCTTGCCGTCTGCCGGCAGTCCTGCCTTGACCAGCAGGTCTTCGATATCCTGTTCATTGGCCGGGTCAAATACCGGTGTGGCAATGTGCCAGCCCAGCTGCTTGACCGCCATACCCAGATGAACCTCCAGGACCTGTCCGATATTCATTCGTGACGGAACGCCCATGGGGTTCAGGCAGATATCCAGCGGCGTGCCATCCGGCATGAACGGCATGTCTTCCTGCGGGAGAATGCGGGAGATAACCCCTTTGTTCCCGTGACGGCCGGCCATTTTATCCCCGACGGAGATCTTGCGCTTGGTGGCAATATAGACACGAACCATGGTGTTGACACCCGGCTTCAGGTCTTCGTCCTTGTTTTCTCTGGAGAATTCCTTGACGTCGACCACGATGCCGGCTTCGCCGTGCGGAACCTTGAGTGAAGTGTCGCGAATTTCGCGGGCTTTTTCACCGAAGATCGCGCGCAGCAGTTTTTCTTCCGCTGAGAGGTCGGTTTCGCCCTTTGGCGTAACCTTCCCGACCAGAATATCTTCGGATTTGACTTCTGCACCGACACGAATAATGCCGCGTTCGTCCAGATTTCTCAGGACATCATCGCTGACATTGGGGATATCGCGGGTGATTTCTTCCGGTCCCAGCTTGGTTTCACGGGCTTCGCATTCAAATTCTTCGATATGAATGGATGTATATTTATCTTCCTTGAGAAGATTTTCGTTAATCAGAACAGCATCTTCGTAGTTATAACCTTCCCAGGTCATAAAGCCGATGAGCGCGTTGCGGCCCAGTGCCAGTTCGCCCATTTCAGTAGCCGGTCCATCGGCGATAATTTCGCCTTCTTCGACATGCTGTCCCTGGAAGACCAGCGGTTTCTGATTGACGCAGGTATCCTGGTTGGAACGCTTGAACTTGAGCAGCTTGTGTTTTTCGATATGGCCGTCCGCGTCGGATTTGACGTGGATATGATCGGCATCGACAAAGACGATTTCCCCGGTTACGCCGGAAATTTCGCAGACGCCGGAGTCTCTGGCAGCCTTGCATTCCATTCCGGTACCAACAACAGGTGCTTTCGGGATGAGCAGCGGTACAGCCTGACGCTGCATGTTGGCGCCCATCAGAGCTCTGTTGGCATCATCATTTTCGAGGAACGGAATCAGCGATGTTGCGACGGATACGACCTGTTTAGGCGAGATATCCATGAAATCTACTTTTTCCGGTGCGATCGATACGAATTCACGGGTGGAGCCGGCACGTCCTGTAACCTGTTCTCTTTCGAAACGTCCGTTTTCGTCGAGCGGTTCGTTGGCCTGCGCAATCGCGTATTGGCCTTCTTCATCCGCTGACAGATAGTGGATTTCACTGGTTACATGGCCGTTTTCGACCTTGCGGTAAGGTGATTCGATAAAGCCGTATTCGTTGACGCGGGCATAAGTAGCCAGCGAGCCGATCAGGCCGATATTCGGACCTTCAGGCGTTTCGATCGGGCACATTCTTCCGTAATGGGAATGGTGTACGTCACGGACTTCGAATCCCGCACGTTCTCTGGACAGACCGCCCGGTCCGAGTGCAGACAGACGGCGTTTGTGCGTCAGTTCGCCCAGCGGGTTGTTCTGGTCCATAAACTGCGAAAGCTGGGAGCTTCCGAAGAATTCCTTGAGTGCCGCGTTAATCGGTCTGGTGTTGATCAGGCCCTGCGGTGTCAGGATTTCGTTATCCTGTGTGCTCATGCGTTCACGGACAACACGTTCCATTCTGGACAGGCCGATGCGGAACTGATTCTGGAGCAGTTCGCCTACTGAACGCAGACGTCTGTTGCCCAGGTGGTCAATGTCGTCGGTGCTGCCGATGCCGTATTCCAGGCCCAGGAAGTAAGAGACGGTTGCGTACAGGTCGTCCTGCAGGATGTGCTTGGGAATAAGCTCATCCATTCTCTTCTTCATCTGGTCGTGCTTTTCCTGATCCGTAGCATCTGATTCAAGGATTTCCTTGAGGACATTGCCGCGTACCATTTCACGCAGATTCAGGTCGGAAACATCAAACGGGATTTCCTGGGCAGCGACTTCGACAAAACCATTGCCGATGACGCGTGTCACCACATCTTCGCCTTCGTGCTGAACCTTGACGTCCACCGCGTTGATGCCGGCATTCTGGATGGCCCATGCAGTTTCCTTATCGAAAAGCTGATCTTCTTCTGCCAGCACTTCCCCGGTATCCGGGTTAATGACATCTGCAGCCGCGATCTGTCCGATCAGGCGGGTTGCCAGCGCCAGCTTCTTGTCGTATTTGTAACGGCCGACCTTGGCCAGGTCATAGCGTCTGTCGTCAAAGAACATGGATGTAAGCAGTGACTGAGCGGAATCCACAGTAAGCGGTTCGCCCGGACGCAGTCTCTTATAGATATCGAGCAGGCCGTCACGCTGGCTCTTGGGGCCGTTGTTTTCGTCCTTCTTGATGGTTTCAATCAGACGGTAGTCTTCCCCGAAGGTATCGAGGATCTGCTGATTGGAGCCCAGACCGAAAGCACGAAGCAGCGCTGTGAGCGGAAGCTTTCTGGTTCTGTCGATTTTTACATAGATAATATCGTTGGAGTCGGATTCGTATTCCAGCCAGGCACCACGATTTGGTATAACCTGAGCCGAGAACAGCTTTTTCCCGATCTTATCGCGTGTCAGTGTGTAATAGGCACCCGGGGAACGGACGAGCTGGGAAACAATGACTCGTTCTGCACCGTTGACGATAAAGGTCCCGGTGTCAGTCATTTTGTGAAGATCTGCCATATAGACCTTCTGTTCCTTGACTTCGTTCTTTTCTTTATTGATCAGGCGGACTCTGACTTTAAGTGGTACGTAGTATGTCTGGTCTCTTTCCTTACATTCTTCGATTGTATATTTGGGGTTGCCGTCTATTTCGTAGTCCACAAACTGAAGAACCAGATTTCCTGTATAATCAGTGATTTCGTGGATATCGTCAAAGACTTCCTGGAGCCCCTTTTCGAGAAACCATTTGTACGAGTCTAACTGAACTTCGAGCAGATTAGGCATCTCAAGAACATCCTGGATCTTAGAGAAGCTCTGTCTGGTTCGAAGACCCGTCTGCACTTCATGAACGTCTACCATGCATCAGTCTCCTTAATTGATTTGAATTCAGAACATTAAACCTTGTTGATATGGAAAACTGCGCATCCTGCCTTTGATCAGCAGGAAAGTACCGGAAAATCTGCCTTTGATCAGCGAGACGGGTACTGCAGAAAAACGTATGAGCTTTTTCCGTATTGACAAATACCCAAAAACATGTATTTTCAAAACAGACGCTTCTACGCCATTATCTTTACTGTAATTATTTATGTTAGCAAAGCTGTTAAAATTTGTCAAGAAAAAAGGACCGCTTTCGCGATCCTGTAATTTCATAAAAATGGCAAGGGTAGCAGGATTCGAACCTGCGGATGATGGAGTCAGAGTCCATTGCCTTACCGCTTGGCGATACCCCTGCGTGAGACAATAACTAGTATAAAGTCTGGGAGGGGTTGGTGTCAACTGTTTTTTTCAAGTTTTTAAAAAAAGAACCGGATCAAAGATCCGGCCCTGATATTTCTATTCGTTATCGTCTTCCTGTTTCACGACAATTTCTTCTTCCACTTCCGACTGAAAAATCTGGTCGGTCGGTGAATCTTCTGCCATTTTTGTAAATTCGTGTGCCGTCCTGGCATTGTCTTCCTTGGCGATACGCGCTCTTTCATGCAGATCCTTGAGTTCTTCGTCTCTGGTTTTACGGGCTGCTTCTTTTTCTTCGTCCGTTACGCCTTCTTTAGCGACAGCATCCTGATACGTCTTTTCGATCGCAGCTTCTTTTTCCTGAACCTTCGAGTCGATTTCCTTGTTAGCATGACGTTCTGCATCATCGATTTCCTTTTTTTCTTCGAAATAGTCCTTGTAGACTTTATTCGGATTAAAAGGATCGTAGGGTTCATTGTCCTTGATTGCAAAGATAAAGAATCCCGGACTCAGGAACAGACTCCAGACTGTAAAGGCCACATAGCTCTTGGGGTTGTAGATCTTGAACAGACGCCACAGTGCAGAAACTTCGACCAGCCAGACTGCGAATATAAGCAGATAGCTCAGATACGGAATTCCCGTAACAGTCAGACCGGCAGCCGCGATGACCGGCAGCCAGAAAGCTGCACGCTTCATGACGATATCCTTGCCAAAAACAATTTCGTCATTGATCAGTTCCCCGATAATGTTGTAGTTCATGATCGGGATCCAGCTCCACCACGCATGCTTGATGCCGCGGTTCTTTGCCATATGATAAAGACCCACGCTCTGGAATATATAGCAGAGAAGAGCATAAACGCCGACAACGGCAATGATTCCGATAATTACACCGCCGAATACCATCAGGCATCTGGACAGGGCCTGATCAGCTGATGACGGAACTTGTGAATAGTAATAAAAATCTTCCATCTCCGTACTCCTTTCAGTACTTCAAAATATAAAGATAAATGCAGTAAGCGCTGAACTTTGCTGTGCTTTCTATATACCCACGCTGTCATCTCTTAACATAGTAATCACCAGAATATAATAATGTTGCATTTCGTATACATTGTTGTATGACAGGACAGGTGTTCCGGCCCAGCAGCCCGGCAGCCTTAACTGTTTTAAACTTAACATTGAAACCCGAAAGTAAACAAAAAAGCAGTGGATCCCTCTGGTGAGAAATCCACTGCCTTCTGCATGGAGTAATTTATAGTGGGCTTTACAGCCTGCCTCGCAAATTAAATCAGAGATTCGTAAAGAGCAGTCAGTTCTTCGACGGATGTGTCTCTCGGATTGCCCGGACGGCATGCGTCGTCATAAGCGCTCTGAGCCAGGAACGGAATATCTTCTTCCTTGACGATTTCCTTCAGATCCTTCGGGATACCGACATCTTCCGCCAGCTGTTTAACTGCATCAACTGCTGCTTTTCTGTATTCTTCCTGTGTCATGCCTGTGGTGTCAACGCCCATTGCTTCGGCAATATACTTATACTTGTCGCCTGTAGCTTCTGCATTGTATTCCATAACGGTAGGCAGGATAATTGCATTGGCAATCCCGTGCGGAGTGCCGTAGAAAGCACCCAGCGGATGAGCCATGGAGTGAACGATGCCCAGACCGACATTCGAGAAGCCCATGCCGGCTACATACTGAGCCAGTGCCATCTGTTCGCGGCCTTCCGGCGTATTGGCAACTGCATCACGCAGGCTGTCGGAGATCATCTTGATGGCGTTGATGTGGAACATATCGGAAAGTTCCCAGGCACCGAGGGTTGTATAACCTTCGATTGCATGCGTCAGTGCATCCATACCGGTTGATGCTGTCAGGCCTGCCGGCATCGAGGACATCATGTCCGGGTCGACGATAGCGATCTGCGGGATATCCTTGACATCGACACAGACCATCTTTCTCTTCTTGTCTTCGTCTGTAATAACGTAGTTGATAGTTACTTCAGCAGCTGTACCTGCTGTTGTCGGAACAGCAAATGTCGGAACGGCTTTGTTCTTGGTATCTGCAACGCCTTCAAGGCTGATTACATCCGCGAAATCCGGATTGTTGATGACAATGCCAACGCCTTTGGCTGTGTCCATTGAAGAACCGCCGCCGATGGCGATCAGGAAATCTGCTCCTGCTTCTTTAAATTTCTGAACACCGTCTTTTACATTCTTAACGGTCGGATTTGGCTGCAGATCCGAGAAGATTTCATACGGGATCCCTGCCTGGTCAAGCAGATCGGTCACTTTCTGGGTAACGCCGAATTTAAGCAGATCCGGGTCCGAGATTACCAGAGCTTTTTTAAAGCCGCGGGCTTTTGCTTCTTCGGGAATCGCCTGAATCGCGCCTTTACCGTGATAAGATGTTTCATTCAAAACAAAACGCTGTGCCATGAATATGCCTCCGTTTTTCTTTCTTGTAAACCATTATACAAGGCGCTCAGAGACAATTCCAGACAACGGCTGTTATTTGCAGGGAATGGCTTAAATATTATCCCTGACGTTAATCGAACTTAAATACATACCCGGAAAACAGGAAATTCTTACATTCCACCGATAACTTCAGCTGCCTGTATTTTCAGTTTCCAGTATGTTCAATTTTCGATAATTTCAATTTTCGATAGTTTCAGCCTGTCGGTAATCTCAGCCTGCCGGGTTTTTCAGCTGTCAGTTTTTTTCAGCCTTTTTCGATTCACCGGCACCGGTCCTGTTTTTTTCTCCGATAAAGCGAAAAGATACAGCGTCCATGGTACATGACGGCAGATGCCTGAGGATAATAATGAGTGCCATGAGCAGACAGCCGCCGAGAATAACCGGATCCAGGTTCCAGAAAAACTGGCAGAATCCGAAAATCAGATACGTAATGATCGAACGCATCACATGCGGGTTAATCAGGATCACTGCAGAGAAAAAGACATAGATCACGATGAGCGTGACAAGCGGCTGCCAGACGGGAACCAGCCCCAGCAGACAGCCAAAGGAAGTGGAAATGGCCTTCCCGCCGTGAAACGGATCGAAAACGGGCCAGGCATGGCCGACCACCGGCGCGGAGATAACCAGCGCTGACCAGGGATCATAAAATCCATACAGCCTGTTAAAAATCCAGACCGGGACCGCACCCTTGGCAATATCCAGAATGATCACCAGAACACCGGCCGTTTTACCGACCATCATAAAAACATTGGCTCCGCCTGGATTTCCATCTGAAGAATGTCCGACAATATCCACCCCTGCCAGTCTCCCGGCAATGCGGGCATAGGAAACCGATCCGGACAAATAGCCAATCACAACCCACAGCAGGATGGACGTACTCATATCGCGCCTTCTCCTCCGCTGCGCGCAGGTCTGAACAGCAGTGATTCATTAACAGCCTTCTGCCTGTCCGGTTCTGTAACCAGATTTTCTGTAAGCAGGCAGATATCCTCCGCTGCCAACGGGTTAATGTTAAACTGCTGGCAGCGCCGGATGTCTTCCCGTTTTCCAGGATTGTGCAGCAGCTCCCAGCCGTTTTCCAGCTGTTCTCTGACTGTTTCCCCCGAAACCGACATCCCGTGGACACGGAAGAAATCACGGTTGATATCTTCACAGCCCGGAATGGGTTCGCTGTGGACAATGGGCAGCTTCATAAAGGCGGCTTCGGTACTGGTGATTCCGCCCGGCTTGGTTACAATAATATCGGATGCGCGCATATATTCGGCGATCCTGGCAGAATAGCCGACAATGCGGATCTGTGATGAACCCCCGAAATGGTGCCGGAGATCCTGTTCCAGCGCATGGTTGGTTCCGCAGATGACGACCGCGAATTCATCAGGTCCCAGTCTCGCATCCAGATGCCGGACTGTTTTAAGCATATTTCCGAATCCCATGCTCCCGCCCATCAGCAGGGCAATCGTCCCCGAGGATGGCAGCCCCAGCTTCTGCCTGGCATATTCAACGTCCATTTTCAGTGCTTCTTCAAACTCTGCACGTACCGGTATTCCAGACGGAAAAACCTTCGATTCGGGAATTCCCCGGGAAATATACTGGGCCGCGCAGTCCCTGTGCGGGATGGCAAAAGCATCGCATGCTGTTTCTTCCCAGAACGGAATCAGGGTATAGTCAGTCCCGACACTGATAAAGGGAATATCCAGCCGGTCCCGCTGACGCAGACAGGTCAGGATTTCCGCGGCATACAGGTGGCTGCAGACTACAGCATCGTAACCGCCCCATTTGATATAGCTGGCAAGTTTATCTGCCAGAAATGAATTGGCCCAGTAAACCGGTGAATGATGTTCCAGCGTTGAATGCTCGGAAATCGCCCCACCGAGAATGTACAGGAAACCGAAAAACCAGGGTGCGTATTTGACCGTATCGATATAAGCCTGGGAGACATCATGCCTGCATTTCTCGCCTCCCAGACTCATGACATCAATCAGATCCGCCTGGTGGCCCCGCTTTTTCATAGCTTCCCGGACCGCCTCCCCCGCGGCATTATGACCTTCGCCGGTACTGCAGCTAAGTATTAATATTTTCATTATTTATCCTTCCCGCATGCATCCGGCATTCCGGTCCGGAAGGCTCATATAAACTTGACAGCCGTTCCGAACGCCAGTACTTCCGCTGAATTCTGTGTTACCGCACCGGAAGTAAACCGCATGCTGATAATGGCATCGGCCCCGAGTGACTTCGCCTGTTCGACCATACGGTCTTCTGCAAGCTGTCTGGCCTGTGTCATCATTTCAGTATAGGATTTTAGTTCCCCGCCGACCATCGATTTAAACCCGGCCCCGATATCTTTGACCAGGTTGGTGCTCTGCACCGTATTTCCGGACACCAGTCCCAGTGCTTCACAGTTTTTTCCGTAAACAAAATCTGAAGTTATTACCAGCATATCAATCTCCTTTTATTATAATTAACTTCATTTTTTCCCAGAACAGGGCTTTTGTCAAATCACAAAAAATAAAAAAGCCGCAGCAGCGCTGCGGCTTGATGACCTAGTTAAAAAACCACTGGTTAACAATATAAGTGGATCCTGATGTCTGGTAAGATCTGAAGTTCTTGTACGGATGCATTCTGTAGCCGTTGAGGCAGTCGGTGACAGCCTGCTGTACAGCAGCCGGAGCTGAACCAAGGTAGTCCGTATAGTAACCGTCCAGATAAGATGAGAACTGGCCCGGTGCTGTCAGAACGCCAAGCGGAGATGATGCATAACCGGCGTCATAACGGTTCATTACGGCACTCATTACCGCGCAGGCTCCGTCATAGGATGTCCCGCCTTCATGAGCGACAATGGCACAGATCGTATCGAAATCAGAGGAACTGGCATTGACTGCATTTCCTGATGATGAAGCAACAGCTGCTGAATCTGACGAGCTGCTGGAACTGTCTGTAGTAGTCGAGGCAGCTGCTGCGGCTGTTTTGGTTCCTTTTC
The DNA here is from genome assembly GCA_050945075.1 of Eubacteriaceae bacterium. Classification (GTDB taxonomy): domain Bacteria; phylum Bacillota; class Clostridia; order Eubacteriales; family Eubacteriaceae; genus UBA7485. The sequence continues at coordinate 28,079 of JBMNSG010000003.1, forward strand.
TCTGAACCTGGGCAACCGGTGCCTGATTCAGTTCTTCACTGACCGTATCTGCTCCGATTCTCACACCGTTCATGTATTTTACATTTTCGGTGATTGTTTTAATCCCGTTCTGTCCCTGCGTGTCGACCTCTGTAGTTCCGGCATCGACATTGGCATCTTCTGTTTCCTGTGTTTCAAAAGGAATTTCTTCCTGACGCTGTTCCTGTTTGACTTCCACACGGTCTACCGTGATGTTTGTGATATCTGTGGTCAGCGGTGTATCCTTTGACGGTGTAACTATATCATCTGCTCCGACACTGACACCCTTGGCAGTAAGCAGATCCCCGACTGTGTCGGCTGCTTCATCATAGGCAATGGTGGTGCCGTCTACTTCGATATTCCCTTTGGCATTGGCCTTGAGGCTGATTTCATCGACGTCGCGGATGGAATCGCTCAGATTCACACTGACAGTATAGCCGTCTGTTGAAATATTGTTTTTATCGAGCACTTCCCCGACAGTCTGATTCAGATTGACGGAGCTTAGTGTCTGCGTTTCGGGCTGTCCTGATGCTACGCTCTTGTCCACGGTGACCTTTACGTCCCGTGACAGATTAAAAGCACAGGTAAATCCCGCTGCTGCTACAAACAGAACCATTGCGCAGATTACTGCCGCCCGCTTCTTATTCTCTTTAAAGATCGTAATTGCTTTCCGGTAAAAATCCATACCTGTCCTTTCGTTAAGAACCTTCGGGTTCATTCATATATCCGGATGCAGTCAGGCGAATCCTGACTGATGTATATTTGATTCGATAGTATAATTGTAACGAAGTTGTATCATTTTGTCAACATTTAATCAGAAACTCCCAAAAACTATTGAAACATGGCGAAAAGGCAGGCTTCCCTGTAACAAAAAAGCTGGAACATCGCTGTTCCAGCTTTTACTTTTAGAAATAATAGTTTCCGCCTGCGATCTGAACCGAACCGGTCGTTTCATAGGATCTGAAGCGCTGATAATCGTGGTTTCTGGTACCGTTCAGGCAGTCACGAACCGCCTGCTGGGTAAAGTCCGCTGTGTTTCCGAGAAGCTGGGTATAATATCCACCGAAATAAGATTCGAACTGTCCGGATGCGGTAAGAATACCGACCGGATCGCTTCCGCCGCCCCAGTTGCCGGCATCCGCACGGTTAAGGACAGTTGACATAACGGCCAGAACCGAGTCATAGGAATTTCCGGCTTCATGCTGGACAATCGCGCAGATGAGCTGGAAATCGGAATCGCTGACTGTATAAGTCTTGTGACCGGTGGTGGCAATACCGGTAGAATTCTGAGTCTGAACCTGAGCAACCGGTTCCGTTGTGACGGTTTCGGAAACAACTTCCGAATCGACACGTTCCCCATTCAGGTAACGCACTTTTTCGGTGACAGATTTCATGCCGTTCTGTCCAGGTGTGGAAATCTGGGTGGTTGCAGCCGGAAGTGATTTGTCTTCCGTATTCTGAATTTCGAATGGAATTTCTTCATCACGGGTTTCTTCAACGACTTCGACGCGGTCTACTTTGATTTCCTGTACGTCCGAAGTAAGAGCTGTATCCGCAGAAGGTGTTACATAGTCATTTTCACCGAGGGTAATACCGTTTTCTGCGAGCAGATCGCCGACTGTGGCAGCGCCTGATTCGTAAATGACATTGTGTCCGTCGGTCGTGATATTTCCTGATGCCATTTTTTTAAGGGTAATGGTATCGACGTCGCGGATTGAAGCATCCAGCGGCTGATCCACAGAATAGTCATTTGTATCAATCTGGTTATTACTGAGTACTTCTCCCACAGTCTGGTTCATGTTCTGTCTGGAAAGAGTCAGTGTTTCCGAGACAACGCCCGGCTGATTGGGGTCTACAACGACATTGATATCCTTATATAAATTAAACGCACAGACAAAGCCCATCACGGCGACAAAGCAGGCGATTCCTGCAATGGAAACAAGCCGGTGTTTATACATTTTTAACGATTGGATTTGTTTTATAAAATTCAAAGGGTACCTTCCTGTCTGGTAAATACTGATCAACTATGATAGTTTGATCTGAAATTGAATAAATGTTTCGATAAGGTGTTTCACACTGATTTATATTGTAAAGAAATTGTAACCAAATGTCAATAAAACTGAAACAGTTTTTTAATTCTGATAAAGGTTTCATGTTTATTAACCCATGTACCTTCGGTAAAACTGTATAATAAGACAACTGAAAATATAGAAATTCGTTTACATTGACAACACAAAAGACAGGATGGAAATCAATATGAAAAAAGGCGACATCGTACGCGTCGATATCGACAGCTTTACACTCCCTTCTTCCGGAAGCGGCGTGGCAGAAGACGGCACCCGGATTAAAATCAAAAACGCTCTGCCCGGCCAGACCGTCATGGCCCGCATTACCAAAAAACGCGGCCAGCGTCTGGAAGGACGGATCGAGGAAATTATAAAGAATGCTCCGGACCATATCGCGCCCGTCTGTTCTGCAGACAATCAGTGCGGCGGCTGCACCTTTCAGACCATTCCCTATCAGCATGAGCTGGATTATAAGGAAGCGTATATTCTCAAACTGCTCAGAGGCGCCTGGTCCGGCGATCTCGGCTACGAAGGCATCATCGGCTCACCGGGCCAGCATGGTTACCGCAATAAAATGGAATACAGCTTCGGAGACGACCATCCCGGCGGACCGCTTAAACTGGGGATGCATGAAACCGGCAGCTTCTACAACATCATCAACACCGACAACTGTCTGCTCACAGATGCGGATTTTGACAGAATCCGGAGCCGCATCCTTCACTATTTTCAGGATACGGGAGCAGATTATTTCCATAAACGCACGCACAAGGGACTGTTGCGCCATCTGGTTGTGCGCAAGGGCGCCAAGACCGGCGAAATCCTCATTAACCTGGTGACTTCCTCGGACGGCAGCTTTGACCGTGAGGCTTTTGTCAATGCCCTGCTGGCGCTGGAGCTTGACGGAACCATTAACGGCATTATCCACACCACCAACGACCGGGAAGCAGATGCGGTTATTCCGGAGAAAACAGAAACCCTGTACGGGACACCGCTGATTCACGACAGTATTCTGGGCCTGCATTTCGAAATTTCGCCGTTTTCGTTCTTCCAGGTCAATACCGAAGGCGCGGAAGAGCTGTATTCTGTGGTCCGGGATTTTGCCGGAGACGGCCGTCATCAGACCATTTACGACCTCTACTGCGGAACTGGAACCATCACCCAGCTGCTCTCGGAACGCGCAGAAAAGGTAATCGGAATCGAACTGGTCGAAGAAGCAGTTGATGCCGCCCGCAGGAATTCACAGGCCAACGGGATCTCTCACTGTGAGTTTATTGCCGGCGATGTCCTGAAGGAAGCAGGCGAACTGAAAGGCGACGCGGACCTGATTATCCTCGATCCCCCGCGCAGCGGTATTCATCCGAAAGCCATTTTCAAAATTCTGGATCTGGATCCGGACGAATATATCTATGTTTCCTGCAATCCGGAAAGCCTGGCCCGCGACATTCCCTTTTTCACGATGCGCGGTTATGAAATCCGGCGGACAAAGATTGTCGATATGTTTCCGAGAACCGGACATGTGGAAACGGTGGTGCTGCTGACAAAGAAAGACAAGTAGAGTTCACTTCAATCAAAGCAGTGGAAACATTGTAAATAAAAACGGAGGACCACTATTATGGATAACCGCGGAGAGATCATCATCTACCGTACAGAAGATGGTCTCACAAAGATAGATGTCAGTATGCAGGATGAAACTGTGTGGCTTACGCAAGAGCAAATGTCAGAACTGTTTCAAAAAGCAAAGTCTACTATAAATGAACATATAAAAAACATATATGCAGAAGGTGAGCTTCAAAAGGAAAATACGATGAGAAAATTCGGAAATACCGAATTTTCTACCAAGCCGACAAATTACTATAACCTTGATGTTGTAATATCAGTTGGCTATCGTGTGAAATCCCAGCGGGGTGTGCAGTTCCGTATATGGGCAACAAATATCTTAAAGGAATACATCAAAAAAGGTTTTGCTATGGATGATGACCGCTTGAAAGAACTGGGCGGCGGCGGATACTTTAAGGAACTGCTGGAAAGAATCCGCGACATCCGGGCATCTGAAAAGGTGTTTTATCGTCAGGTATTGGAAATTTATGCGACCAGCGTGGATTATAACCCTGCCGCAGAGGTTTCTATCCAGTTTTTCAAACGCGTGCAGAACAAGATTCATTACGCGGTTTCCGGTGAAACTGCAGCGGAGATCATCTATCATCGTGCAGATGCTGAAAAAGATTTTATGGGGTTACTGACCTTTTCAGGTGAGCAGCCGACACTCCGTGAAGCGAAGATTGCAAAGAATTATCTGGATGAGAAAGAGCTCCGTGCAATGGGCCAGCTTGTTTCCGGTTATCTTGATTTTGCAGAGAGGCAGGCAGAACGAGAAGTGCCTATGACCATGGAAGACTGGGCAAAACACCTCGATGGCATTTTGACATCAACAGGAGAAAATCTTTTGACTGGAAATGGCATCATCAGCCATAATCAGGCAATGAACAAGGCTCAAAATGAATACAGGAAATACAGGGCAAAAACATTAAGCAGCGTGGAGCAGGATTATTTGAATAGTATAAAGCAGCTGGAGCAGAAGGGCAAAAAGTAGTCAGTCGTGAATGATCCGGAGGCGGCTTATCATAGACGCAGGAAATAGATCTGCAATTATGTCACAGTAAATTATCCCCGGCATCAGTGATCAAACCGTCTCCTTTCTACCCTTCACCCTCTGACACACCGGCTCAGCAGCCCAATGGCCTGTTCCGCCTGGCTTTCATCCAGATACGAATAATTCATAATAAAGGTATGAGCCGTTTCCGCGGAGGGTTCATGATAATAATGGGACAGTGAGGAAATTTTAATCCCCTGCTGTTCCATTTTTCTGCACAACTCGTCATCCCCGGTCTTCGTGTTCAGATGCAGCAAAAAATGAAGGCCTGCGTCCTCTTCGGAAACAGTCGCGTATCCGGCGAGCGGACTGGCCTCGATGGCCTTGAGCAACGTATCGCGCTTATGGTGGTAATGATTGCGCAGCCGGTTGATGTGTTTCTCAAAATATCCTTCCGAGATAAACCGGGCAAGCGTGTACTGTTCAAAATTGGAGACGGTACAGGAATAAAATGAAAGACTGCTGTAAAAACGGTCAATCAGATGGCGGGGCAGCACCATATAGCTGATGCGCACGGTGGAGGCCAGCGTTTTGGTGAAGGTGTTCATGTAAATGACACGGTCCGAGATATCAATGCTCTGCATGGTCGGAACCGGCCGTCCGGTCAGCCTGAATTCGCTGTCGTAATCGTCCTCGATCACATAGCGTCCATCCGTCCTCGAAGCCCAGCCCAGCAGCTCATAACGCCTGCTTACCGGCGTCACGATTCCCGTAGGAAAATGATGGGAAGGCGACAGATGGATGATGTCGATCCCCTTCTCTTCAAGATCACGGATGCGGATTCCTTCTTGGTCCATGGACACATAATCACAGGCCACACCATGGCTCTTGTAGATCTGGTAGATCTTCCGGTATCCCGGATCTTCGGTGCCGTAATGACGGTCCATGCCCAGGAGCTGCAGCAGCAGGCCGTACAGATACTCTGTCCCCGCGCCGATGATGATCTGCTCCGGATCGACTGTCATATTGCGGAAATCATGCAGATGCGCGGCTATCGCCTTGCGCAGCGGCAGGATGCCGCCGCAGGGTGGATTGGTCAGGAGCGCCGTCTGATCTTCGTTGATCACTTCCCGCATCAGCCGGGTCCAGATCGAAAACGGGAACTGTTCAGAACGCGTCTGATTGCTGGTAAAATCAGCCAGATAATCAGACTTTCCGGAAGACAGCTGCACATTTTCGGCAGACAAAACGGAGCGCTGGCCCACCGTCGTATTTTTGATATCGGCAATAAAAAAGCCTTTTTTCGGCATCGAATAAATATATCCTTCCGCCTTGAGCTGGGCATAGGCGTTTTCAACGGTGATATTGCTTATGCCCAGATTTTTCGCAAAGCTGCGCTTGGAAGGCAGCTTCTCCCCGGGGCGCAGTTCTCCCTGCAGAATGTCGTTTTTGATACATTTGTATAAATATTGATACAGCGGATCTGACCCTGTATTTTCGAATGAATATGTCAGCATGACCCTGTTTTCTCCCGATCTGACCTTTCTGAATCTATCTGAATTGAATATTTTAATATGGTCAATGTTCATTATAATGAAAGCTGTTGCAGGCCGCAAGCGGCCCTGCCAATGAACAGAAAGAGGGAAATCATGAACGAACGATATGAATTGAACAAAGGACTGGCCCAGATGCTCAAGGGCGGTGTAATCATGGACGTAACCACACCGGAACAGGCGAAAATCGCCGAAAATGCCGGAGCCTGTGCCGTTATGGCGCTGGAACGGATTCCGGCGGATATCCGCGCAGCTGGCGGTGTCTCGAGAATGAGCGACCCCAAGATGATTAAAAGCATCCAGGAAGCGGTATCCATCCCGGTCATGGCCAAATGCCGCATCGGCCATTTTGTGGAAGCACAGATTCTGGAAGCCATCAGCATCGACTACATCGATGAAAGTGAAGTCCTCTCCCCTGCGGATGATGTCTACCATATTGACAAGACTCAGTTCAAAGTACCGTTTGTCTGCGGTGCCCGCGATCTGGGTGAAGCGCTGCGCCGGATCAGTGAAGGTGCTGCCATGATCCGGACCAAGGGCGAACCCGGAACCGGCGACGTGGTTCAGGCCGTGAGCCATATGCGCAAAATGAATGCAGAAATCGCAAGACTGGTTTCTCTGCGTCCGGACGAACTGTACCAGGCCGCCAAGGATCTCCAGGTTCCGTACGATCTGGTCAGTTATGTGCATGAAAACGGCAAGCTGCCGGTCGTCAATTTTGCAGCCGGCGGAGTCGCCACACCAGCCGATGCCGCGCTGATGATGCAGCTGGGTGCTGAAGGTGTATTTGTAGGTTCGGGAATCTTCAAGTCCGGAAATCCGGAAAAACGGGCCAACGCTATCGTCAAATCCGTCACTAATTACCAGAATCCGGAAATGATCGCCTCCCTCTCCGAGGATCTCGGTGAAGCCATGGTCGGGATTAACGAACAGGAAATCCAGGTGCTGATGGCCGAACGGGGTGTGTGAGTTGACAGCCGGACTGCAGATAGGCGTCCTGGCTGTCCAGGGCGCTTTTCTGGAACATGAAAAGAAGCTGGCAGAGCTGGACGTTTCCTCCGTCGAGCTGCGTGAACGAAAAGATCTGGACCGCAGCTTTGACGGCCTGATCCTGCCGGGCGGCGAAAGCACGGTTCAGGGCCAGCTGCTGCAGGAACTGGATATGTTTGAACCACTCCGGGAACAGCTCCAGTCCGGTCTGCCGGTTCTGGCAACCTGTGCCGGATTGATCCTGCTGGCGGAACAGATCGAAAACGACGACCACCGGTATTTCCGGACACTGCCGGTCACGGTTGCCCGCAATGCCTATGGACGCCAGCTGGGCAGCTTCCATACCGAACAGACCATGGACGGAATCGGGCCGGTACCGATGACCTTTATCCGGGCCCCCCAGATTACAGAAACCGGTGAGGGTGTACAGGTGCTGGCACAGGTCAATGACCAGGCGGTTGCCGTCCGCAGCGGCAATCAGCTGGCCATGTCCTTTCATCCGGAGCTTGACCACGATCTCAGGATTCATCAGCTGTTTCTGGAGATGGTTTCAAGCAGATAAGCCTTTTCTTATTGACTTTAGTTCATTAAGGAACTACGATAATAGGGAAAGAAGGCTTGATATGAAACGCGTTCAAAACCCTGAAATCCGTAAACAGCAGATCCTCGAAACAGCAATGGATCTGTTTTATAAAAACGGCTACGAAAACACATCCCTTGCCGATATCGCAGATGAACTGCATGTCGTCAAGGGACTTTGTTATCGTTACTTTGATTCTAAACAGAGTCTGTTCAATGCTGTATTGACTGCCTATACCGAAGACTGCGGCAGTCAGCTCACCAAATCTGTCCACGACCGCAGTATTCCTTTAATGGAAAGACTGACGGGCATCCTCCTGCTGCTGATCGAGCCGGAAGCCCGGGGCAAATACCATGATTTTTTTCACAAAACCGGGAACGAAGACATTCACGAGCAGCTGGCAGTTAGAATCTGTAAATATCTGATCCCGCATATCCGCGAAGAACTGGAAGAATACGATCGTATGAATCCGGCCTCCGGCTGCATTTCTGACTGCAGCCCGGATCCGGAATCCACCGCCCGGTTCATTACCTGGGGGATGATCGGCATTTGGATGGCTGCAGACGGGCAGACACAGGACAAACTGAATCAGTTTGAAATGCTGACCAGCCGCCTTCTGGAAAGAAAGCCTGTCACCAATGACTGAACGATTTGACCGGAAAGCCCTGACTGCGCTGATCGTTCCCCTGTTTTTCGAACAGCTGCTTCTATTACTGGTCGGTCTCGCGGATACTTTCGTCGTCAGTTATGCCGGTGAAGCTGCCGTTTCCGGCGTTTCACTGGTCAATTCCTTTAATACCATTTTCATCTGCCTGTCGACCGCACTGGCTGCCGGTGGCGCTGTCATTATCAGCCAGTATATCGGCAATCATGCACCGGACAAGGCCGGAGAAGCCTCCAGCCAGCTCCTGACTGTTTCACTCCTCAGCTCTGTTATCATCGCACTGGTTATTCTATTGACCTGCCGTCCCCTGTTAAATCTTTTATTCGGCAGCGTGGCACCGGATGTCATGGAAGCCTGTGTTACCTATCTTCAGATCTCCGCCTTTTCCTATCCGGCTCTGGCCGTCTATAATGCAGGCGCTGCACTGTACCGCAGCATCGGCAGGACCAGCACCACCATGTACGTTTCTCTAATCGCCAATGCGATCAATATTGCCGGGAATGTCATTGGTGTTTTTGTACTGCATGCCGGTGTGGCGGGCGTGGCCTGGCCGTCACTGATCGCCCGTTCTTTTTCCGCTGTAGTCATCACAATCTGCTGTTTCAACAAAAAGCATCCGGTCCGCTACCTTGTGCGCGATATTTGCCAGTGGAACAGGGAGCTGATGCGCCGTATTCTCGGTATTGCAGTGCCTAATGGTCTGGAAAACGGGGTTCACCAGCTGGTTAAAGTCGCTTTAAGCAGTCTGGTTGCGCTGTTCGGCACTTCACAGATCGCGGCCAACGGGATTGCCCAGAGCATCTGGTCACTGGCGTCGCTGATCGGGCTGGCGATGGCACCGGCGTTTACTACCGTAATCGGACAGTGTATGGGCGCAGAAGATATTGAAGCAGCTTCCGGCTATTTCAGACGGCTGCTGAAAATTACACTCCTGCTTTCCATCGGCTGGAACCTGTTTACGTTCGCACTGACTCCGTTTTTCATGCAGTTTTATGCTGTTTCGGACGAAGTCAGACAGCTTGTTATTCAGCTGGTCCTGATCAATAATCTTTTCAACGCTTTTGTCTATCCGTTTGCCGGACCTCTGGGCAACGGGCTCCGGGCAGCCGGTGATATACGCTACACCGTTACCGTATCGATTACGCTGACCGTTGTGGCGCGTCTGTTTTTCTCCTGGCTTCTGGGACTGGTCTTCAATATGGGCGTGATCGGAATTGCCTGGGGCATGAACATCGATCTGGTTATCCGCGGGTTTCTGTTTTACCGCAGATACCGCAGGGGAACATGGAAATCCTTCAGACTCATATAGATCCCTGTTCCGGTCTGCACGATCCAGTACGACAGAATATGATTCCGAATTTCCTCCATTTGCGGTATGCTTTTTGTTAACGAGTTTTTTAACCTAACTGCAAGGAGCAAATATGCTGACATTTGAAAGTGATTATACGGAAGGGGCCCATCCGGCAATACTCAAACGCCTGATGGAAACCAATATGGAACAGCTTTCCGGATACGGAAGCGACCGCTACTGTGAAAGCGCCAGAACCAAAATCCGCGAAGCCTGCCAGAGCCCGGATGCGGATATCTTTTTTCTATCCGGCGGCACCCAGACCAATGCCATTGTCATTGCAGCCATGCTGCATGACTACGAGGGTGTAGTCTCAGCGGATACCGGACACGTCAGTGTCCACGAAGCCGGTGCCATCGAACACGGCGGACACAAGGTTCTTCAGATTCCGTCGCATGACGGAAAGATCGACGCGATGGATTTAAAGCAGTACCTGGCGGACTTTTACCAGGACGCTAATCATGAACATATGGTTTTCCCGGGTATGGTCTACCTCTCCCATCCCACTGAATACGGAACCCTCTATACCAGAGGTGAGCTTGAACAGATCGCGGACATCTGCCACGACTACAAGATCCCGCTGTTTCTGGATGGTGCCAGACTCGGCTATGGTCTGATGAGCAGTGAAACTGATCTGACGCTTCCGGACATTGCCCGCATCTGCGATGTTTTCTACATTGGCGGGACCAAGGTGGGCGCGCTCTGCGGTGAAGCAGTGGTCTTCCCCCGGCACGCCATGCCCAGGCATTTTCTGACTACAGTAAAACAGAATGGCGGACTGCTGGCCAAGGGCAGACTGCTGGGCATTCAGTTCGATACCCTGTTTACTGACAATCTCTATTTTGAGATCAGCCGCAATGCCATTGAAACCGCACAAAAGCTGAAAGAGGGACTGCAGGAACGCGGCTTTATCTTTTATCTGGACTCTCCAACCAATCAGCAGTTTATTGTGATTGAAAACGCAAGGATGGAGGCACTGGCGAAACAAGCTGGCTTCAACTTTATGGAAAAGCTGGACGATGACCACACCGTAATCCGCTTCGCTACCAGCTGGGCCACTACATCAGAATCCGTAGACCAGCTGTTCGACATACTGGACCGTCTGGAACAGTAAACCTGTTCCATTCGGTTGCTTGAAGATCAATATCCTGTAAACAGACAGGCTGATGGACCGGTCCCGATCTGACAGCAGTCCATCGTAATAACAGAAAAGAAGGCAGAAAATCATGAATACCAGCTGGAACACCGGCAAATACGGCAGCAGTTTTAATTTTGTCTATCGGTACGGAGAAGCGCTTCTGGAGCTTCTGGACATCCGCCCCGGCATGACGGCGCTCGACCTGGGATGCGGGAACGGCGCTCTGACTGAAATGCTGGCGGAGCAGTCGCTTGAAGTCACCGGTCTGGACGGCTCTGAAGAAATGCTGGCCGCCGCCCGCAGGAATCATCCGGATCTTAATCTGATCCAGGGAGACGCGGTCGGGTTTGAACTTCCGGAACCGGTGGATATTGTCTTCTCCAACGCAGTTTTCCACTGGATACGCCGGGCAGACCAGCCGGCTATGATCCGCAGTATAGCCCGGGCACTCAAACCGGGCGGACAGCTGGTCTTCGAGATGGGCGGTGCCGGCAATAACGTGCTGATTCATTCAGTGCTCAGACAGGTTTTTGAAGAAAATGGTCTCTCCTATCAAATGCCGTTTTACTTCCCTTCCATCGGTGAATATGCGCCGATGCTGGAACAGGCCGGCCTGAACGTTGAATATGCGATTCTGTTTGACCGTATGACTGATTTGGAAGGCGAAAACGGACTTGAGGACTGGATCCGCATGTTTGTACGCAAACCCTTTGCCGATATCACACCTGAAGACGGCAGCCGCGTGATCCATGAAGCTGCTGAAAAACTGAAGCCCCAGCTTTATTTTGACGGCCTCTGGCATTCCGATTACGTACGTCTGCGGATGAAGGCGAAAAAAGTTTCCCCAGTCTCCGCATCCTGACTGTTCTTCACATCTGCAAAAACAATAGCGGGCCTGCAATTCTGATGCAGACCCGCTTTTTTTATCTTCTGATTCGATTTTCTGATTCGATTTTTCGATTTTCTGTTTTCGATTCTCTGTTTTCAATTTCCGCTTACTTTTCCTGTAAAGCTCCGGTCTTTTTCTGCGTTTTTCCAGCCATCCAGAACAGCGGGATCGCTGCCAGCTGCATCACAACCGAAAAAATCACCATGCCCGGCATCGAGGTTTCGTAAAGAATCCCCATAAGCCAGCTGCCCAGAAACCAGCAGACGCCAAAGGCTGTCTGGAAAATACCGAAGCCGGAAGAACGATTCTGTTTGGGGACAATCTCGGTGACCGCGGCTTTTAAAATCGATTCCTGCGCGCCCATGCCAATCCCCCACAGGGCAACGCCCAGGAGCAGAGCCCAGAGACTGTTGACCCGGAAAATAAAGATCGAGAACGGTGCCGAGATCAAGGTAGACAGCATCAAAACCCGGATACCTTTTTTATCGAACAGCCAGCCAAAGAAGAGCGCCGAAAACGCATCGACTGCCATAGCTCCAGCATAGAGCAGCGACAGCGAATCTTCAGGGATCAGCCCTGTCTGGGAGGTATAGAGTGTGATGAGCGGAAAATCAAGAAATCCGGCTGCAAACAGGCAGATCGCAGCGATATAGAAAAGAAAGGAACGGTTCATGCGGAAGGGCTGAGCTTCTTCCGTTGATGGCGGCTCAAATTTGTCGGGATTCGGGAACTTGCGTCTGGCGACGAAAAGCAGCGCCACCGTGATGATCGCAGGGATCCCCAGAATCGCAAAACAGAGCGTGTAGGCAGAATAAAGACTATCGTTCTTCTTGATGAGCAGCACCAGGAACAGGATCACCGGTCCCAGAAAAGCACCGATCTGATCGAGAAATTCCTGGATGGCAAAGCTCTTGCCGGTTCCATTCTGTGCCGCCGCAAAAGAGAGCAGCGTATCCTTGGCCGGCTTTTTGATGGCCTTGCCGGTCCGCTGGATCACGATGAGCATGCAGGCCCAGATCCAGCCGCCGTTCGGCACCAGCGCCAGTGCCGGGATGCAGACACAGTCAATGATGTAGCCGATGATGGTCATGGGCCAGTATTTATGGGTCTTGTCGGTGATCCAGCCCGTGAGCAGGCGCAGTGAATAACCGATGCATTCTCCCAGTCCGGAGACAAAGCCGATCACCGCAGCCGATGCACCCAGCATCCCCAGGTAGGCCCCGATGATGCTGGAAGCACCTTCGTGGGTCATATCCGAAAACAGACTGATAATCCCCATCAGGAGTATAAAGGTAAAAGCGGCTTTTTTAACGGATGTTTTTCCCATAATGAACTCTTTTCATTCTTTTTATGATCTTTTACTTCTTCTTTTCTTTCTATTGTAAACCATAATCAGGAGCTGCGATGCTCTACATTCCGTCTATTATCAGGCACCGGTTCCGACTTGTCTTTCTATTCCAAGAGCCATCATATATACTGAAAGCTGTAAATGATGCCGGGATTTCCGGCAGAAAAGAGGTTACATGAACACATTGTGGATCGTTCTGACCATTGTTTTCGCACTGGCAGAACTGCTTACACCCGGAGCACTGATCTCGATCTGGTTTGCCATTGGCGCCGGGGCTGCATGGATCGGATCCTATGCGGGGCTGTCCTTCGCCTGGCAGATTGCCCTGTTTATCATCGTCAGCGTAGTCTTCCTGTTCCTGACCCGCCCGCTCGCGGACAGACTGCAGAAGAAGCTGCCTGAAAAGCTCAATGCGGACCGCTACATCGGCCGGACGGGAACGGTGGAAACCGGAATTGACAATGAAACCGGTACGGGAAGTGTACGGATATCCGGAAAGATCTGGAACGCCCGTTCTGATAATGGGAAAACCATCGCCGGAGGAACTCAGATCAAGGTAATTCGTCTGGAAGGAAACAAACTGGTCGTATTGCCGACCGACGACCTTCGCTACACCGTATAAAATCTTTTAAGGCAAAACCGGAGAAGATAGTTTTTCAATACTGAAAATATCTTCTGAAGAGAACATAGAAAAACTGATTCAGATATAAAGGAGAACAAAATGATTTTTTTCTGGCTTTTAATTATTCTGCTGGTCATTCTGGCAGTCGTCATGAACATCAAGATCGTACCGCAGTCCTACGCCTATGTCGTAGAACGACTCGGCGCTTATTACCAGACCTGGGAAACCGGGCTGCATTTCGCTATACCTGTGATTGACAAAATTTCCCGCCGCATTTCGCTCAAGGAACAGGTAATTGATTTCCCGCCGCAGCCGGTTATCACCAAGGATAATGTCACCATTCAGGTGGACACCGTAGTTTATATGGAAGTAACCGACCCTAAATACTATGTGTACGGCGTCGATAACCCGATTCTGGCTATTGAAAACCTGACCGCGACAACACTCCGTAACATCATGGGGGATCTGGAACTGGATGAAACACTTACGTCCCGTGACACCATTAATTCACGGATCCGGGTCGTCATTGACGAAGCCACCGATCCATGGGGCATTAAAATAAACCGCGTCGAGCTGAAAAACATTCTGCCGCCGCGCGACATTCAGAATGCCATGGAAAAACAGATGGTTGCAGAACGTGAACGCCGTGAATCCATCCTCAAAGCAGAAGGACAGAAGAAGAGCTCGGTACTGGTCGCCGAAGGGAACAAGGAAGCGATGATCCTGAACGCGGAAGCGAAAAAACAGGCCACTATCCTTCAGGCACAGGCAGAAAAGGAAGCTGCCATTCAGACTGCAGAAGGGAAAGCGGAAGCCATTTACCTTCTCCAGGAAGCGAAAGCCAAGGGTCTCAAATGCATCAATGATGTCGCACCCAGCCGCGAAGCCATGGCCCTGGAATCCTTCAAAACCCTGGCAACAGTAGCAGACGGACAATCCACCAAGATTATCATCCCGTCCGATCTTCAGAACCTTGCCGGTCTGGTCACCTCGGTTGCGGAAATTGCAGAAACGAAAACAGCGGATACCACATCCGCAAATGCAGCATCCGCCGGTGAGAAGTCCCGCGAACCCGCGAAACACCTGATTAAACCACAGCAGTAAACAAAAAAACCCGCTTGCGCGGGTTTTTTTCATGTAAGGAGTTTTTACTGTTCCAGTTTCTTAGCTGCGCTGTGTACAACCGACAGTCTGTAAGCCAGACCGCAGAGTGTGCATCCCAGCATGATAAACATAATGGCTGCCCAGATCGAAATCACGCCAATAGACATCAGCGGGTGATTGAGCATAATGAAGGACAGGACAATAGTCAGGATTCCCAGAACCAGTGTCCATCCCCAGCCTTTATCGCCCTGATCCTTCAGTGAGAAGGAAACGGCACAGCAGTTGATTCCCATAAACATAACTGAGAACGATACGTAGTAAACGAATGTTCCAACAGCCATGCCCGGAATAAAGAGCATGCAGCCCAGGATAATCGTGAAGATTCCAAAGGCAAAGCTCCAGCCCCATGCCGGGATCAGTTCCCTGTTTTTAAAGGTTATGTACGAAGTCGATACCCCGTAAAGGATAAAATAGACTGCAAATACATAAGAGAGAATGACGTAGGTATCTATCGGATACATAAACATGAAGATTCCGAGAGCGATCGCAAGAATACCAAAAATAAGTGCGACCCACCAATGTTTGAACACATCTGTTAATTCGTTCATAATAGTCTCCTTTCACGAATGACTTATGATTACGTTTCTTTATATACCAAAAAATTGACACTTTACGCAAAACCGCAGTTTTGTATACGATTGTAGATTTTCATGGTAAACATATTGATCTGCAAATCATTAAATCACCCGGCACAGTTCACTGTCAATTACTTCGCAGTGCATCGATCGGAGACAGCCTGCTTGCCTTGCGGGCAGGCGCCCAGCCAAAGATAATTCCGACCGCAGCTGAAAATCCGACACCCAGTGCGATCGCAAATCCTGACAGTACAAACGGCATGCCAATGAGCGAAGCCGCCAGTACAGAAATCCCCAGCCCCAGCAGCAGCCCTATAAATCCGCCGGTAATCGACAGGATTACTGCTTCCAGCAGAAACTGCATCTGAATATCCGAGGGTCTGGCACCCAGTGCTTTTCTGAGGCCGATTTCCACCGTCCGTTCGGAAACCGAAACCAGCATCATATTCATAATCCCGATTCCGCCTACCAGCAGTGAGATCGAAGCCACACCAGCCAGCACTTCCTGAAGCAGGGTCTGCATTTTGGACATCATATCCAGCATGCTCTGCAGGTTGATAACAGTGTAGGTATCGTCCTTATAGTTAAAGAAGGCGTCCAGCTTCGCTTCCACCTCGCTGATGACGTCGTCAGTCGATGCATTGGGATCGATATAGACCGAAAAACTGGTAATATTACGGGTTCCGGAAAGCTCCAGTGCGTTTTTATACGGAATCATCACCGTCTTGCTCTGGCCGGTCATCGCCGCGGTCACGCTGGTCGATGTTCCCGCCAGACCGACAATTTCATATTCAATCCCGCCTATTATCAGCTTTTTCCCGATCGGATCCTCTCCCTTCATATACTCATCGACAAAATCCTGATTGACAATACAGACATTGGTTTTATTGTCGACATCTGCCTGAAGGATGGCGCGCCCGCTGGTAACCAGATCGCTTTCCTTTTGAAAATAAGCAGCGCTCTGCCCTTCTACAGATACCTTGTCCGCCTTCTCGCCATTAGCGACCACCGATACATTGGCGGTGACCGAGGGGGCAACGCTGTTCACGCCGTCTATCGCGGCGATCTGTGAAAGCTCATCATCAGTGACACCCTGTTTCAGCGCCGATCCTCCCGCCTGAACGGTGATGGTATTGGCACCCAGTGAAGAAAACTGATTCATCATCTCTGCCTGAACACCGTTGACGATGGTGATAAGCGAGATAACCGCGGCAACCCCGATTACGATACCCAGTACCGTCAGGAATGACCGCATTTTGTTGTGCATGATATTCTGCCAGGTCATATTGATGCTTTCTCTGATCATTCTGCATCCTCCGGTCTGTCAGCTTTCGTCTGATCTGTAGTCTCTGTGAATCTCTGTTCCGCTTTCTTATCCTGACTGACCGGTTCCACCGGTCTCATAACCGGCCGGTCCGGCTCTTCAATTTGTATCGTCGGTTCCGCGATTCTTACGGTCGGCTCTTCGATTCTCTTCGTCGGTTCCGCAATTCTGATCGTTGGCTCCATATTCCGGATCTCGGTTTCCGTTTTCGTCTGCGTCTCGATAATCTCCTGATTATCCGGGCCGTAAATGGAGCGGGTAATCCCGGAACTGTCGGTTTCCTCGATATCGGCATTATCCGTGAGCCGGCCATCCAGAATGCGTACGATTCTGGAGCCGTGACGGGCAATGTTCAGATCGTGAGTGATCATGATGATGGTGCGGCCTTCGGCGTGCAGCTTGTGGAACAGGTCCATTACCTGATGGCCGGTTTTCTGATCGAGGGCTCCGGTCGGCTCGTCTGCCAGCAGCAGAGTCGGCTCGGTCACTACCGCCCGGGCAATCGCGACCCGCTGCTGCTGTCCGCCGGAGAGCTGATTGGGATAATTCTGCATCTTGCCGCCCAGTCCCACACGGTCCAGCATATCGCGGGCACGCTCCCGGCGTTCTTTGGCGCTGATATTAGCATAGATCAGCGGAAGCTCCACGTTTTCCTCCGCAGTGAGGCGCCCCAGCAGGTTAAACTGCTGAAAAATAAAGCCTATTTCACGGTTGCGGATATGTGCCAGCTCCGCTTCCGACATATCCCGGACCAGAGTGCCGTTAAGCATATAAGTGCCCGAGGTCGGGTTATCCAGACAGCCGACAATATTCATAAGTGTTGATTTTCCGGAACCGGAGGGACCCAGGACCGAAACAAATTCATTGCGGTCCACTGAAAAATCGACGTTGTCGAGTGCACGGAGTTCTTCATCGCCCATCCGGTAGATTTTGACGATGTTTTCCATTTTCAGTATTGTATCCGCCATATTACTGGCCTGCCTGTGTGCTGCTGTCTGTGCCTGAAGCAGATGTACTGTCAGTAGCGGATGATGAAGAACTGTCACTGCTTCCGGAACTGCTGCTGTCACTGCTGTTCGATTTAGAAGATGAACGCATTGCAGAAACCTGTTCTTCAATGCTGGAGCCGGAATCAGGAATAACGACTTCCTGCCCATCGGTGAGTCCGCTCTTGATTTCCGTATACTGACTGTCTGAAATCCCGGTTTCCACCGCTGTCTTTACTTCTTTTTTGTCCTGGTCCAGTGTGTAGACGTAAGCCTTTCCGTCACTGTCGTAACCAACGGCCTTGACCGGAACAATCAGGACATCAGTGGCGCTGGCTTTCGGAATCTGAACCTCTACTGACAATCCGGGCTTGAGGCTGCCGTCATCTGCAATACTGATAGTAACCGGAAAAACCGTGACATTCCCGGCTTTAACAGCCTCGGTTGCAATCCGCTTGATACTACCGATCAGCGTGATGCCCAGCGAATTGACTTTGACTGTCACAGCCTCGCCGGTCTGCATCTGGGCGGCATCATATTCATCGACGTTAATGGTGGTCTGCCAGGAGGACGGTTCCACAATCGTGGCCAGTACCGTACCCGCTGTGACATCATCGCCCGGATCCGCACCCAGGCCGATCACGCGACCGTCCATGGATGCCGTCCATTCATCACCGTTGTCCGAATCCAGCACGACATCATCCTCGTTGACATAGGATCCACTGCCGTAATAAATCTCATCGATGGTGTAGTCCCCGGCTGCCACGATATCCTGTTTCTTCGCAGCTTCCAGCGTCCCGCTGTAGCTGTACCAGGTTTCAATATTACCCGTTTTGACATTTGTTGTCTGATAGGTGCTGGTTTTTGGTGCTGCAAAATAGATGACGAGCAGGACCGCAGCAATCGCGACCAGAATCCATATTAATACTTTTGTCCGTTTCTTCAATGTTCTCTCCGTTCATTTTAGCTGCCGATTTCTTACTGTTCTGATTACCCGGTTTTACCGGACCGGCTGCAGATCCTGCGCCGGCAGAGCGGGCTTTACAGTTTTCCGGCCCCCTGATAAAATTATATAGTAAACTATACTAAATAATTTAGATTACTTAACTAAAATGATCTTTAAATCAGGTAAAAACAGAAAAAGCTGGCTTCAGCTTTTAGAAATCCGCCTTTCAGAGACGGATTAATGTAATTAGTGATCAATAAAGGAAACAATAATGAATGCCGAAATGCTGTTTGAACAGTTTATTCAGATTAAAAATACCGATGAAAAAATCTTTCCCACAAAAGCAAGAAAACTAAGGCCCCGGGAAATGTTCATGCTTATGACTATTGTCACAAGCTGCGAACACAGCGGAAAACCGCTCAGTCCATCTGAACTCTCAGCAATAACCAATACATCCAAAGCCTTTATTTCCCAGATACTCAAAAAGCTGGAAGATGAAGAAATGATCCAGCGCACTACCTGTCCCGAAGACAGGCGCCTGGTTCAGATTTTACCGACTGAAGACGGTGCCTGTCTGTGTAAAAGCATGAAACAGCCGTTTATGGAATCCATCAATGCTGCGCTGGACATGATGGAACCGGAAGAAAAGGAACAGTTCCTGCATCTTGCCGGAATTTTCATGAGGAACCTGAAGCAGGTCCTGAAAGAACACAAGGACAGCCACTGCTGCCATGAAGATCTCTGCTGAACCGTCTCAGTGCTGCTGAAGCTGGTGTATACTTTATATATACGCTTCATCATTTGAAAGGAAACTTATGAATAATTCCAGAACGAAAAAACTCGTGACCGCCGGCGCGATGATCGCCGTCGCCACAGTCCTGTCCATGATTACACTGTTTCAACTGCCGCAGGGAGGCGGGATTACCGCTTTCTCCATGCTTCCGATTATCCTGATGAGTTTCCGTTACGGTCCCAAATGGGGCATGTATACTGGCCTTGGCTTTGCCCTGATCAAGATGATGCTTGGCTTTAACAATGTAATGATCTGCCCGACACTTGTGAGCCAGATTGGCTGTATATTACTCGATTATCTGATCCCGTTTACCCTTCTGGGATCGGCATCTCTGTTTGCATCCGGTTTTAAAAGCAAAACTGCCGGAGTACTGGCCGGGTCAATCGCAGTCGGAGCCATTATGTTCTTCTGCAGTTTTCTCTCCGGGATCCTGCTCTGGGGTGCATACGCACCGGCAGGAACACCGGTGTGGATTTATTCACTCATCTATAACGGCAGCTATATGCTGCCCGAAACAGCCTTGAATGCACTGGGCGGTGTGCTCATCTGCAGAACTGCTCCCCAGCTGTTTACTGAACAGGCCTGAGTAAAAGCCTGAGTAAAAAAGTCTGTTTCAAAAAGCCTGTTTCAAAAAATCCGATTCAAATAAAAGAGCCGCTGCACTGGTAGAAAATTCTACTCATGCAGCGGCCCTTTTTCATTTCAGTGTGAATCCGCTTAATGGCGGCAATTCATTATAATCTCTTGAGCAGTTCTTTACGCTTTTCTTCATATCCCGGTTTGCCGAGCAGCGCGAACATGTTGGTCTTGTAATCTTCAACACCCGGCTGGTTGAACGGATTGATTCCGAGCATATATCCGGAAACACCGACTGCAAATTCGAAGAAATAGAACAGGCTTCCCAGTGAGAAGGCATCCTGTGCCGGAATATCGACGATCAGGTTCGGAACCTTGCCGTCTGTATGGGCCAGACGTGTTCCGTTCATGGCGTTCTTGTTGACAAAGTTAAAGCCTTCGCCTGAAAGGTAATTCAGTCCGTCAATATCTGCCGGTTCCTTGTCGATGATGATATCCTTTGGCGGATTTTCAACATTCAGAACTGTTTCGAACATGATACGGGCGCCGTCCTGGATAAACTGACCGACTGAATGCAGGTCTGTCGAGAAGTCGACTGAACCCGGATACAGGCCTCTGCCATCCTTGCCTTCTGATTCTGCGAACAGCTGTTTCCACCATTCTGCAATATAATGCATGGACGGTTCATAGTCGACGAGGATTTCCAGATCCTTGCCTCTTCTGAGGAACAGATTTCTCATTGCAGCGTACTGCATGGAATCATTGGCAGCAAAGTCGTTGTCCAGTGAAATCTTGCGCTGAGCTGCAGCACCAGCCATCAGAGCATCGATGTCTCCGCCGGCAGCGGCGATCGGCAGCAGTCCGACAGGTGTAAGAACGGTGAAACGTCCGCCTACATCATCCGGAATAACAAAGCTTTCGTAGCCTTCTGCATCGGCCAGTGTTTTCAGAGCTCCGCGTGCTTTATCTGTGGTTGCGTAGATACGTTTTGCAGCGCCTTCCTTGCCGTATTTTTCTTCCAGCATCTTCTTGAAGATTCTGAAAGCAATACCAGGTTCTGTTGTTGTCCCGGATTTTGAAATAACGTTAACGGAGAAATCTCTGTCTCCGAGGACATTAATCAGATCCTGAAGATAGGAGCCGGAAATGCTGTTGCCTGCAAAGTAGACTTCCGGAGCACCGCCACGCTGTTCTTTAGTCAGGTTGTTGTTAAAGCTTGGTGTGAGGAATTCGATGGCAGCACGTGCGCCAAGATAGGATCCGCCGATGCCGATTACGATCAGAACTTCAGAGTCCTTCTGAATCTGAGCAGCAGCTTCCTTGATGCGTCCGAATTCTTCCTTATTATAATCTACCGGAAGATCGATCCATCCCAGGAAGTCATTGCCGAGACCTTCACGTGAGAGCAGTTCTTTTCTGGCAGTTTCGGCCTGTTCACCGATTCTGTCTACTTCTCGCTGTGCGACGAAGCTTAGTGCAGGGGTATAATCAAAACGAATGGTTTTTTCCATATTCTGACTCCTTTCATAACTCTAATAATTTTATCACTACTGAGCTTGATTTTATACGATTTAATCGATTTCTTCACCGTCTTTTCCTCACAATGATGTATATTTTCATTTCTTAATTGACTGTACCGATAGAAGTGCAAATAATTATACTGAATTTTTTTTCGTCTTCGTGGTAAACTGTGTGTATAGAAAACGTTTTAAATGTCTGACGTTATGAAGACATGATGAATCGGAAGATTATGAGATGTTTTCTGTAAATACTTGGTAATAATGGGAATAAGGAAAGGAGTTTTTCATGACTACTAAAGCTATTTGTATCGACAGGCAGTTCGGCAGCGGAGGGCACGCAATCGGAGAACTCGTT
The DNA here is from genome assembly GCA_050945075.1 of Eubacteriaceae bacterium. Lineage (GTDB taxonomy): Bacteria > Bacillota > Clostridia > Eubacteriales > Eubacteriaceae > UBA7485. The sequence goes on from JBMNSG010000003.1 coordinate 50,124, forward strand.
TCTGATAAACTGAGCTATGCCTTCTATGACAGTGCACTGGTCAATCTGGCTGTGGAAAAAGGAGAATTGTCCTATTCTGCTGCAGAAGACGCGGATGAAAAAGCGGTCAACCCATGGCTGTACACCCCGCTTTCTTCCGGGACCTACCCGGGACTCATAAGCCAGTCGGGTCCGGAACGTATGTTCAGAATCCAGTCTGAAATTATCCAGGAAGCAGCCCAGAAAGAAAACTGTATTTTTGTGGGACGCCTGGCGGATGCTGTGCTGGAAGGGATAGACGACGTCGACATTATAAGCTTCTTTATTTACGGACCGGAAGCATACCGGATCCAGCGCCTGATTCAAACCGAAGGCTATACCAAAAAAGAAGCGGAAGCTGCTATGCGCAAAAAAGACAAACAGCGCAAAAACTACTATAACTACTATACCGGACGCGAATTCGGCAATCCGGTGAATTATGATTTCTGCCTGGATTCTTCATTCCTGGGCATAAACGGAACGGCGGATCTGCTCTGCGAAATCATTAAACTGGCAGACAACCGATAACATCGCAGCGAATTTACACAGAATCAGCACAAGCTTTTCTATTGACGAACCTCTGTTTGGAGAACGATAACAGAGGTTCGTTATTTTTTTTACAATTTCTTCATTTTCTATCCCCATGGGAGGCTTATATCCCGGTTGGATTCATTGTAGAATCAAGCTGACTTAAAAATCAGAGCCTGATTTTTAATAACAGATCGAAACCCGGAGGAACAAATGAAGAAGACAGCAACAGCTGTTGCGGCAGCTCTGCTGACCGCACTGCTCGTATTCTCTCTGAGTGGATGCGGCCAGAACACGAAAACGGCAAATGACGGCAATACCCTGATTTATGCAAGCAATGACTACACCCGGATTAACCCGGCTCTTGACGAACACGGGGAAATCAATCTTCTGATCTTCAACGGTCTGACGGCACATAACGCAGACAATGAAATCGTCCCCTGCCTGGCCACAGACTGGTCCTTTGATGATAACAGCAATACCTATACCTTTAACCTGAGAAATGACGTCAAATGGCAGGATGGAGAAAAATTCACCGCCGCCGATGTCAAGTTCACCATCAAAGCGATTATGAATCCCGATAACGAATCGGAAATCGCCAGCAATTACGAGGATGTGGAATCCATCACCACCGATGGCGACTACAAGATAAGCTTCAAGCTCAAAGCCCCCAATGCAGCTTTTACCGAATACATGAGCATTGGCATCCTGCCGCAGCATCTGCTCGAAGGCAAAGACATGCAGACGGATGAATATTTTAAAAAGCCCATCGGAACCGGTCCCTACAAAATCGAAAGCTGGGAAGAAGGACAGGCAATCACACTCAAGGCCAATGACGACTATTTTGACGGCAAGCCCAATATCGAAACGGTGATCTTCAAGATTGTCCCGGATGACAGTGCCAAGGCGCTCCAGCTCAAATCCGGAGAAGTCAATTTTGCCCACCTGACCCCCAAGGATGCCAATGACTTCCGCAGCAACGACAACTACGATGTCTACACTATGCAGACCTCTGATTACCGCGGAATCATGTACAATTTCAACAACGATTACTGGAAAACCAATAAGGATATTATTCCCGCGATCAACTACGGCATTGACCGTCAGGCGATCGTCGATTCAGTCCTGCTCGGAGAAGGGATCACTGCCTATGGTCCGCTGCAGCGGAATATCTTTAACTTCTCAGAGGTCAATCATTATGATTACGATCCCGCAAAGGCAGAAGAAATCCTGCAGGGGCTCGGATGCGAAAAGCATGACGACGGCTTCTACTACCGCAACGGACAGAAACTCGGATTCACACTTAACGTCATGGAAGGCGACCAGGTCCGCAAGGACATCGCCCAGGCCTGCTCCCAGCAGCTGGCTGCCATCGGCATTGACGTAAAAGTGGAGGTGCCTGCCCAGGTAGACTGGGATAACCAGGAAGCTTTCCTGATTGGCTGGGGCAGTCCCTTCGATGCGGATGACCATACCTACAAAGTATTCGGAACCGATAAAGGCAGCAATTACAGCGCCTACAGCAACGAAAAGGTGGACGAACACCTGCAGAAGGCACGGGAAACGGACAACACAGACGAACGCGCGCACTATTATCAGCTGTTCCAGGAAGAACTGGCTGACGATCCGGCGTTCACCTTTATCTGCTACATCGATGCAGATTACGTCGGCGCGTCTAATATCCACGGTATCACCACCCAGACCATTCTCGGTCACCATGGTGTCGGGATTTTCTGGAATCTGAAAGACTGGACCATCGATTAATTTCGCCGGGCGGATTCCCCGCCTGACGGGTCAGACCCGGCTGCTCTGCTGTCGGGTCTTCTTGCGTATCTGCGTTTCCTTTATCTAAACTCTCCGGTAACCCGTATATCTCCGGAAGCAGCAGAAGATCCACCGCGTCTGAAAAGACTGTTTACTATTCTTTTATAAAATACCCGATTCAGAAAGGCTGTTTATGAATTCACTTCTTACAATCAGAGACCTGCATGTCGGTTTTGACACGCCGGCCGGTGAACTGCAGGCGGTCCGGGGCGTTTCCCTGGATGTGAACCGGGGAGAAGTACTGGCTGTTGTAGGCGAGAGCGGTTCCGGAAAGAGCGTGCTCTGCAAATCCATCATGCGTCTGCTTCCTCCGGATGCCCGGATTACAGAAGGCACCATCATTGCCGACGGCATCGACATCACTGCCCTGAGCGAAAAGGAAATGACGGCCCTGCGCAGCCGGCTGTTTGCAATGATCTTTCAGGATCCCCTGTCCTCACTTAATCCATCCCTGAGCATCGGTGCACAGATCGATGAATCGGTGCGGCTGTACGATCCCTCACTCGACAAAGCAGCTGTACGCAGCAGGACCATCGAGCTGATGGAGCTGGCCGGCATTGACCGGGCCGCCCAACGCTGTAACCTGTATCCCCGGAACTTTTCGGGCGGAATGCGTCAGCGCTGCGTAATGGCAATTGCGCTGGCCGGCAGCCCGAAAATCCTGATTGCGGACGAACCGACCACTGCGCTGGATGTTACCATCCAGGCTCAGATTCTGGACATCTTCAGGGACCTGCAGACAAAGCTGGATACAGCCACTATCTTTGTAACCCATGATCTGGGTGTGGTCGCCGGGGTCGCAGACAAGGTTGCCGTGATGTACGCCGGTAAAATCGTTGAATACGGCACCGTAGACGATATTTTCAGCGACCCCCGCCATCCCTACACCTGGGGACTGCTGCGCTCTTTGCCGTATTATGCAGGAGAAAACAGCGACCGTCTCTATTCCATAAAGGGCAGGCCGCCGATCCTGATTCACCCGCCGTCAGGCGATGCCTTTGCACCCCGCAGCGACTTTGCTATGAAGATTGACTACCGGCAGGCCCCGCCTTTTTTTCAGGTTTCTCCCACGCACTGGGCCGCCACCTGGCTGGCTCATCCGGACGCGCCCGAAACAGAAAGGCCGCTGGCTGGAAGAAAAAACAGGCCGGCGGAACATCAGCTGCAGGAACACCAGATACAAGCGAAACAGCTACAAGAGAAACAGCTGCAGGAAGACCAGCTGCAGGAGCCCCAGATAAAGGAACACCAGATAAAGAAGCTTCAGATACAGAAGCACCAGCTGCCGGACTGTCCCCTGGCCCGGCTGGATCATGTCTCGCTGCGTTTCAAGCTGGACCGCCACACCAGCATCCGGGCCCTGGACGATGTGTCGCTGGAGATCAGGAAGAATGAAATCCTGGGACTGGTCGGGGAATCCGGTTCCGGAAAAAGTACAGCCGCCAAATGCCTGATCAATATCCTCAAGCCTGATTCCGGGTCTGTCTGGTTCAAGGACATTGACACCGCCGACCCCGCCTGTTTTCGCAGGCACCGCGATGCGCTGACACGCGAGCGCCGTATCATTTTTCAGGATGCCGCCGGTTCCCTGAACAGCCGCATGCGGGTGGATGCACTGCTTCGTGAACCGCTGAAAATCCTGAAGACTGACTCTGCAGAAAGCAGCCGGAGAATCCTGGAGATGCTGGCCGATGTCGGTCTCACTGAAGATGTCCTGAGCCGTTATCCGTCCGAGCTGTCCGGCGGCATGCAGCAGCGTGTCGCCATTGCCCGTTCCCTGCTGGTACGGCCGCAGCTCCTGATTGCGGATGAACCCGTTTCCTCACTTGACAGCTCGGTACAGGCACAGATCGTCAATCTCTTTAAGGACCTGCAGCAGAAGCACGGCTTTTCCCTGCTGTTCGTCGCCCATGACCTGGAAATGGTTTCCTGGCTGTGCGACCGTACTGCGGTCATGCACAATGGACATATCGTCGAGATCGCACCGTCCCGGGATCTGTTTAAAAACCCGCTTCATGCCTACACCCGCTCCCTGCTGTCTGCCGTGCCGGTTCCCGATCCGGAGCTGGAACGGAACCGCCATCATCTTGATTACCATGGAGAAGAGGACAGCGGTGCGCTCATTCAGGAAACACCGCAGCACTTCGTACGCCGTCTGCATCAGCCATCTGCGAAAATCGGAGAACATGATGAAAAAAACGAAAGGGAGAAACCGTGAACCATTTTAACTGGAACAAGCTGCTGATCCGGGCCGCAGTCTTTTTCATAAGCGTATTCGTGCTTTCAGTGTTCGTATTCTGGCTGTCACGCCTGGCGCCGGGCGACCCCCTTGTCTCCTATTATGGAGACCGTGTAGAGAAGATGACGACTGAGGAACGGGACCGCGCAGAAGACCGCCTGGGGCTGAACCAGCCGGTAGCCAGGCAGTATGTGATCTGGGCCGGCAACGCCCTGCACGGGGACTTCGGGATTTCCTACAAATACAAGCAGCAGGTTACGACTGTCATTGAACAGCGCATGGCCAACACGCTGATTCTCGGGGGCATCGGCTTTGTACTCACGTTCGCCCTTTCACTGCTGCTGGGGCTCCTGTGTGCCCGCTATGAGGACAGTGCCCTCGACCGCTTTATCCAGCATCTGGGAACCGTCACGGCCAGCGTCCCGGAATTCTGGTTCTCGCTGATCCTGATCCTCATTTTCTCGGTGACCCTGAAGCTGCTCCCGAGCAGCGGCGCCTGGTCTGTGGGCAGCGGCGGCAGCAGCATAATCGACCGCATGGTCCACCTGATCCTGCCCATGACGGTACTGGTGCTCAGCCATCTCTGGTACTACGCCTATATGATCCGCAACATGCTGCTTGAGGAAATACGCGAGGACTACGTGCTCATGGCCAGAGCCAAGGGCCTCACCCGCAGCCAGATCCTGTTCCGGCACTGCCTGCGCAACATCATGCCGGCTTTCATAAGCCTGATGGCGATCTCGGTCCCCCATATTCTGGGCGGAACCTTTATTATCGAAACCGTGTTTTCCTATCCCGGAATCGGCACCCTGGCCTATGAAAGTGCCCGCTACCATGACTACAATCTGCTGATGCTTATCTGTATGATCACCGGCGTTGTCGTGATTTTCTGCAATATTCTGGGACAGGCTGTGGCGGAACGGATAGACCCGCGCATGAAGGATCAGGAACAGACAGAGCTGTCGGAGGTGGAAGATGTCAACTGAATTGTTTGTCTGTGATACCGCTGATGCTTTATCCGCGGCTGATGCAGTGCTCTCTCCTGCAGGTTCTGCTTGTGCAGAAAATGCGGACGTACCGGATCTTTCAGTGCCGATGGGCACAGAGGCCCCGCATCTGGAGCCTGCCGATTTCGAACGGGTTCCCGCTGCGGCTGCCTCTCCTGATGCCGATCCCGTCCAGCTCCGCAGAACCGTGCGGGTGCCGGTGGTTTCGATCACCGTACTTGCCTGCCTGATTCTGGGCTGCCTGTTCTGTGAACTGATCATGACCCATGATCCCTCCTATATGGACCTGATGCATTATTCCACAGCGCCCAACAGCGAATTCTGGTTCGGCACCGATATGATGGGCCGGGATATCTTCTCGATGATCTGGTACGGCGGGCGGATTTCGCTGTTCATCGGCCTGACGGCCGCCGCCATTTCCACGTTCATTGCCGTGGTGTACGGAACCGTGAGCGGACTGGCCCCGCGCTGGGTCGATCTGATCATGATGCGCCTGACCGAGATTCTCATGAGTGTCCCCTCCCTGCTGATCATCATCTTCATTCAGGCCATGCTGAGAGATCCCAGTCCGGTGACGATTGCCGTTGTCATTGGCATCACCAGCTGGATGACCATGGCAAAGATTGTCCGTACCGAGGTCCGTAAACTCAGAACCGCGGATTATGTCACCGCAGCACGAACCATGGGCGCGGGTTTCTGGCATATCCTGCGGGTCCATATCGCACCGGCTCTGGTATCCAGCCTGATGTTCATGGTGGTCATGAACGTCCGCACTGCCATTGTCGATGAATCCACCCTGAGCTTTATGGGAATCGGACTGCCGCTCTCCATCATCAGCTGGGGCAGTATGCTGTCTCTGTCGGATAAGGCCCTGCTGAGCGGCGCCTGGTGGATTATCCTGACCCCCGGCGTGTTTCTCGTAATCACGCTCATCTGCCTGACTGCTGTCGGAAACTGGCTGCGCCGCGGTGTGAACCGCAGACAGAGTAATCTGTAGGTGGATAACAATTTTACGACAGCTTTGAAGAAACAGCTCTATATTTCTTTAAAATCGCCAATAAAAAAGGACCCAAAGGTCCTTTTTTATTGGCGCAAACCGTCTTATTTTGCTTTGCCCTGATTGGCAACTGCATTCATCTTGGCTGCAATTGCATCCTGGTCGCCCAGGTAGTATTTGTCCTGAACCTTGAAGTCATCTGTCAGGTCATAAACCAGCGGAACACCGGTCGGGATGTTCAGGGAGATGATTTCTTCGTCAGAAAGATTTTCCAGATATTTAACCAGCGCTCTCAGTGAATTACCGTGAGCGGCGATTACGACACGCTTGCCGGCTTCCATCTGCGGTTTGATTTCAGCTTCGAAATACGGAACAACACGTTCGATGGTATCCTTGAGTGCTTCTGTGAGCGGCAGCTCTTCCTTGTTCTTTACAGCACGATACTGTGTCTGGGTTCTCGGGTTTCTCGGGTCGTCCAGTTCGATCGCAGGCGGCTGGATGTCAAAGGAACGTCTCCACATCAGAACCTGGTCTTCGCCGTATTTAGCTGCGGTTTCCGCCTTGTTCAGGCCCTGCAGAGCACCGTAGCTCTTTTCATTGAGTTTCCAGCTCTTCTTGACAGGAAGCCATTCGCGGTCCATTTCCTTGAGCACCAGGTTCAGGGTATTGATCGCACGTTTCAGATAGGATGTGTAGCAGACATCAAAATCGAAATCCGCGTCGATGAGAAGTTTTCCGGCGGTTTTTGCTTCTTCGATTCCGGTTTCGGACAGTTCTACATCTGTCCATCCTGTAAAGAGATTGGCTTTATTCCAGACACTTTCACCATGTCTGATCAGTACTAGCAGCATATTGGCCTCCATAGAATATCAGATTTTTTATTATTATATCATTAGAAGCGGCGTTTTTACTACGCTTCCGTTTCTCTGTTCAAATCCAGCTCCATAATATAGTCGTCCATGACATAGCCTTCTCCGATATCGTTGACTTCCTCACGAATGACCTGATAGCCCCGGTGTTCGTAAACCGGAATGGCTGTATCATTTCCTTTGTTTACCGTAAGCCAGATCTTGCCCAGTCCGCGGGCATAAGTCAGGGTTTCCAGAAACTTCATCACCTGAGACGAGATCCCTTTGCCCCTTTCATCCGCTTTCAGATAAATCTTGGACAGGAACAGGCGTCCGTCTTCATTATCCGGATGAACTACAGTGAAGCCGATGTCTTCCGCGTCTTCATTTTCGATAAAGTAGGCTTCGTACCCGTGCTCCAGCTGATTCTTTAACGCTTCCGGAGAGAGAAACAGCTTGAGCATATATTCAATCTGCTCCCTGCTGATGATTCCCGGAAAGAACTCGCGCCAGATTTCTCCGGCAAGCTCTGAAAGATCCTCGATATCCTCCTCCGTCATAACCGGAATCATCTGGATCATTCGTCTTCACCGACCTTCGGAAGACTGGCAAAGCCCTGCTGCAGATCTTCATCTGTGGGGATGTAGTCGGTCATAGTGCCGTTGTTGTAAGCCTGATAAGCCGCCAGATCGAAATAACCGGTTCCCGTGAGTCCGAACAGGATCGTCTTTTCTTCACCGGTTTCCTTGCATTTCAGGGCTTCGTCAATGGCAACCTTAATGGCATGGGAAGATTCCGGTGCCGGAAGGATCCCTTCCACCCGTGCAAAGTATTCAGCAGCCTCAAATACAGACGTCTGTTCCACCGCTCTTGCTTCATCGATAAAGCCGTCATGGTAGAGCTGCGAGAGGATCGGGCTCATGCCGTGATAGCGGAGTCCGCCGGCATGATTGCTGCTCGGGATAAACTGGGAGCCCAGTGTATACATCTTGGCCAGCGGTGTGACCCGTCCGGTATCGCAGAAATCGTAATGGAAAACACCACGAGTAAGCGTCGGGCAGGAAGCCGGTTCGACCGCAATGAAATACGGACTGCGTTCCCCAGCCAGCTTGTCTGCCATGAACGGCGCCATAAGCCCGCCCAGGTTGGAGCCGCCGCCGGCACAGCCAATGACGATATCCGGGTATTCACCGTATTTTTCCATCGCCTTTTTGGATTCCAGGCCAATGATAGTCTGATGCAGCAGCACCTGATTGAGCACCGAACCCAGCACATAACGGTAGCCTTCCGTCTGGGTGGCAACTTCAACTGCTTCTGAAATCGCTGTTCCCAGAGAGCCGGTCGATCCCGGATGTTCTTCCAGAATCCTGCGGCCGACAGCCGTCGTATCCGAGGGACTCGGAACCACGGAAGCACCGTAGGTTTCCATAACGGCCTTCCGGTAGGGTTTCTGTTCTGCCGAGCACTTCACCATGAACACCTTGCAGTCCAGTCCGAAATAGCCGGTAGCCATGGACAGGGCTGTTCCCCACTGTCCGGCACCTGTTTCTGTGGTAACACCCTTCAGGCCCTGTTCCTTGGCGTAGTAAGCCTGGGCAATCGCAGAGTTAAGCTTGTGGGAGCCGCTGGTGTTGCCGCCTTCATATTTATAATAGATCTTTGCCGGTGTCCCCAGTGCTTCTTCCAGGCAGTAAGCCCGGACCAGCGGAGACGGACGGTACATTTTATAGAAATTTCTGACTTCTTCCGGAATCGGAATCCAGCGGTCCTCCGAATCCAGCTCCTGTTTAGCCAGCTCGGTGCAGAACACCGGTTCCAGATCACTGAGCACCGCCGGTTCGCCAGTCGCCGGATTCAATATGGGGCGATGGTCTGTTTTCATGTCCGCGCGGACATTATACCAGTGGGTCGGGATCTCTTCTTCGTTCAGATAGATTTTGTAAGGTATCTTCTGTTCTGACATTGGGGTCTCCTCTTCTTTTATCCTGTCTTTTTCAGTTTGTTTATAAAGTCGGCGGTCCCGCGGTCACACCGCGGCATCAGCCGGATTCATGCTGCCGGACTCGTGCAGTCAATGTACGCATCCGGATTCACGCTGCCGTTTCCGGCCAGCATCGGCAGGCATAATCTGCCTGATGCATTAAATTATATACCAGAATTTTCTTTCATGCATTAAAGCGCTGAAGATCGCAACATCATCAGAATAATTCTTTTTCCGGATCGTAATGCTCCCAGTCCGGCGCTTCCAGATACAGCTGTTCCGGAATCGCGCGCTTCTTCAGGCGGTTGTTCTTGGCAAATTTGAGCAGCGTATACAGGACCGACGCAATCGGAACAGAAATAATCATGCCGACGATGCCCATCATGTTGCCGCCTACCGTTACAGCCGCAAGCACCCAGATCCCCGGCAGGCCCATAGAATTGCCGACGATGTGGGGATAAATGAAATTTCCTTCAATCTGCGAAATTACAAAGAAGATGATGGTGAAGGTAATCACCTGCATCGGATTGACTGTCAGAATGAGCAGTGAGCCAATAGCCCAGCCGATCCAGGCGCCGAACAGCGGAATGAGTGAAAGCACCCCGATCATTACCGCAATCATCATTGAATACGGCAGCTGAAATACCAGAGCCACCACCACATACATGGCAAAGAGCACCAGCGCTTCCAGACACTGTCCGTAAACAAAAGCCGCAAAGGAATTGTAGGTCAGATGAGCGATATACAGCGTCCGCCCCGCCGCCTTTTGCGACAGGTAGGAATAAAGCAGCTCGCGTACCTGTCTGCCCAGTTTTTCCTTATAGGACAATACATAGAAGGAAAACATCAGGCCGATGAAGAACATCAGCATCTGGCCCAATGCATTCACCGTATAGGTATACGTCGTCTGCAGGGTTGCTCCCAGTCCGTTTTTCAGATAATCCACCAGATTGGTGCCCGCTGCCTCCGAGCTCCCGCCCAGACTCGTCAAAGTCGCCTGAAGCTGCGGATATTTTTCAGAAAGCGAATTGAGCCAGATTTTCAGTGACTCGATATTTTCCGGAATCGAATGGGTGAGCATGACCACCGACTGGGCAATCTGCGGCACGACAATGGAAATAACCAGGAAAATAAGCAGAAGCAGAGCCAGAAGGGTTGTCAGAACCGAAAGCGGGCGCCGCCACCTGCCTTTCTTCCCCGGAAACCGGGCTTCCGTATAAAGCTTTTTTTCAAACCAGACTACCGGTATATTTAAAATGAAAGCAATGCAGAACCCCAGAATAAGCGGCAGAAACACGCTCCATAACCAGCCAAGCCAGCCGGCAATGTCCTTGGAGTAAAACAGGCAGACCGCCAGAACAATCGCAAAAGAAACCAGGCCGAACAGAAATTGCTGTTTTGATTTCTGTTTCGGTTTAACAGGGCTTTTTTGATCCATATCGTATCCTTTCTTCAATCATGAATGACAGTAAACAGGTATAACGCATACTACTGCAACAAGCAGTACAGGCAGTACCGTAAACAGGCAAAATACGTACTACAGTAAACAGGTAAAGCATGTATCCCGCTAAATAAAGTATGTACTGCAGTAAACAAGTAAAGCATTATCATAACATAACAAGCTGTTCTTTGACTCCTCAGTATGGATGAATTCTGCGCTCTTTCCTTTATACCCTGCTGAGTCCGCTGCCATTCCGGCAATTTACCGGTAAGACTCACGATCGATACGACTAACCGAAAAGGCAGGAGAAACATAAAAAGCCAGCCGGACTTTTCAATAGTCCGGCTGACTTTATTATCCAATCGTTCAGGCATCGGGCACCGACGACAGAATTCGTCTGTTTTTGTTATCTGCCCGTCAGGCATCCGCCTGCTGCTTCGCATCCTTTTCCATCGCCGAATATTCGGCAAGCATTTCTTCCGAAGGTTCCTTCGAAGTCAGACTGAAAATCACAATACACAATGTACTCACCAGGAAGCCCACAACCAGAGAATAGAGTCCGGTTACCGTTCCCAGTGTCTGTCCGCCGACCATCGGGATATAATCCCAGATCAGAACGGTAATCCCGCCGGAAAGAATCCCGGCAATGGCACCATTCAGATTGGTACGCTTCCAGTACAGCGAAAGCAGTGTAATCGGCCCGAAAGCAGAACCAAGTCCGGACCAGGCATTGGAAACCAGTCCCATAATGCTGTTGTTCGGATCCCATGCAATCCAGAGAGCCAGAGCCGCAATCACCAGGACCACGATTCTGGAAAGGTTAAGCACCTGTTTATCGCTGGCATCACGGTGAATGAAATTCTTGTACAGGTCAGACGAAATCGACGATGCAGTAACCAGCAGCTGTGAATCCGCTGTTGACATGATCGCCGCCAGAATCCCACACAGGAACAGACCGCCCAGGAAAGCCAGGTTGAATTCCTGCGTGAAAATCTTGCCGATCATTTCGATAAACACATTTTCCACTGAAATATTGGTGGATGATCCCAGTATTTCCGGATACAGGTAAGCGCGTCCGATCACGCCGACGATGCAGGCCAGTGTCAGTGAAATCACGACCCAGACGATGGCGATCACCTTCGATTTTTTCAGTTCCTTCTTATTCTTGATCGCCATGAAGCGAACCAGAATATGCGGCATACCGAAATAACCGAGACCCCATGCCAGCTGTGAGATAATTTCAGTAAAGGTGATAGGCGTCCCTTCGGTGGTCAGCGGATTCAGGAAGGTAGCCGCCCCACCGGTTACACCGGAAGCATTCAGGTTGGCCATAACCGAAGCACTGTCTCCGACCAGATACCAGGCCAGAATGGGGACGATGAGCAGGCACAGGAACATCATCGAGCCCTGTACAAAGTCAGTGACACAGACAGCCATAAAGCCGCCCATAAAAGTATACGCCAGAATAACCACCGCGCCGATGGTCAGTGCCGTATGATAATCCAGTCCGAATACTGAAGTAAACAGCTTTCCACCGGCCGTAAACGCCGATGCCGTATATACAAGGAAGAAAATCGAGATAATGATGGATGATATCAGCAGAAGCACCCGTTTTTCGTCGTGGAAGCGTTTTTCGTAATATTCAGGAATGGTCATGGCATCGACTTTGATTGTGTAGGAACGCAGTCTGTTGGAAATAAACAGCCAGTTGGCTATGGTACCCAGCAGCAGCCCTACAGCAATCCAGATCTGCCCGGTCCCGAGTGCGTAAATCGTTCCCGGCAGCCCCATCAGCAGCCATGATGACATATCAGAGGCCTGAGCCGACAGTGCGGCAACCCATCCGTTCAGATTTCTCCCACCGAGAAAATAGTCTTCAGAGTTTGATGTCTTCTTCATATAAATATAGCCGATAACAATCATAAAGATCAGATACGCGGCAAATGCAGCAAAAATTGCGATTGAATTACTGGTCATGTAGCTCCTCTCTTAACACTTCAGTTCACTAAATTATACTTTA
>JBMNSG010000004.1:0-60646 GCA_050945075.1 Eubacteriaceae bacterium
TCAAACTCTCTATTAAAAGTATTGATCAAAGTCTTTCGACTCTGGTTCATTCGCTGTTTTTGATGTTTATCGTGTTCGCACACGTCGTTTCTGGAATCTTGGTTTTATGTGTGCTAATCTCTTCTTATAAAAGAAGACTTAGCAACGCTGTTATCTTTTCTATGACCTGCTCAAAAACTTTCGTTTTTGAGGCGCTGTCTCGTTGACAGCTTATTTATTATATGACGTTTCGTCATATTTGTCAAGGATTATTTTCAATATTTTTCATTTAGTTGAAATTTATTTCAAAATCCTGACCAGTCGCTGTAAACGACTGTTTTATATTGTACTGTGACCGGTTTGTTTTGTCAAGCAGTTTTATGAACCCGTTTTACAGGTCCCGGCATCTGTGAAGTGCGAACAAGTCCTCCCGGTTTCATTCACTTCTCTGGCGCTGCTCCAGGACTGTGTCCTGTCTCAACCGATAATCCTATTATACAGCTTTGTTAAATATTTGTCAATGCACTCTTTTAAAAATCCGAAACATTTTTCTGTGTCTTTCATCAGCCGGATTGCGTATCTGCTCTTATATGAGTTTCTGCGCAATGCAGCGTGGTGATAAACACTTATCATGTTTCGGATTCAGAGGAAGACATCTCTGTCTTCGTGTTCGATTCAGTTTTTATTGACGCTGCCTGTTTCGAAGCAGCTTTATTAATATAAGGGGTCAGCGATACTTTGTCAACTGATTTTTCATGAAAAATGCTCAGTCCTGAAACGCTGCAGAATAAGCGGTTCCGTATCGTCCTGGGTAATCCTGTTAATTCCTGCTTTTTCCTTACCCTGTTCAATCTGCTGTGCAGCCGTCGTAATATCTGGAAGACCCGGAAGCAGGACACTGCGGTGTACTCCCTGTTCAACGACCAGGCCGAAAACAGACGGATCCAGTTCATCAGTTTCTTCAACATCTTCCGGACGTTCCAGAATATCAGCCGTATAAGTAAGACTGTCCAGTTCATCCGGTTCCACCGGCATGAACCTGGGATCATATGACAGGGCTTCTATCGTGTAATGGATAAAGGCTTCTCCTATATTACTGCCGAATGGTGTGATACTGCCCATGCACCCCCGAATCCTGTCATTTTTCATCACAGTCACAAAAACGCCTGCCTGCTGGTTTTGAAGCTGCTGTTTCAAATCCTGATCCTCGATCAGTGTGCAGTATGTCGGGAAGTCCAGGCGGCGCTGTTCTGTAACCCACAACGCAGCAGCCGCACGAATCATCTTGATCAGTTCGCTTTCATTTTTCAGCAGGGCCTCTTTTTCAAGGCGCAGCTTTTCTTCATATTGTTCCAGTACGCCAGGAATAATAAAATCATGATCCTCCAGAAGAAAACGGCTTTCGGCACACAGGTAACCGGTGCCTGCTGCTGTTTCGTAAGAAAGAACGCTTGTCTGTGTCCTGATTTTTTCAAAACACCCGAGCATCAGCACAATCGGATCATATCCGGCTGCATCAGCCTTCGTGATCAGTGACGGCTGCATTTCAAGAATAGGAAGGTATTGATCATCAGCAAGATTTTCTGTCATTTCTGCATCGTATGCCAGAGCTGCTTCCCTGATTCCTTCATTTTCTGATGATAAGCGGTCACTCTGATCTGCCGATGTAATCATAAAGGCAGATTTCCCATTTGCTTCCACGGCTTCTCTGACAATCATCCCGATCCGGTATAATTCACTGCGGCTGATATCACCCGCGGTAATCTGAACAATTTTGAAATCGGAGTAAACCTTGTGAATGTAATACAATGCCGTCAGAGAAGCGTCCGATAACTCCTGGCGAATCCCGAATTCTTCAACACTTCTGTCATTGACCAGATAGACCGGCAGCTTTTCCCGGCCTGAACGCCTGTTGATTTCTTCAAGCAGTCCCATATCACATTCTTTTTCAACTGCGGTCTCTTCTCCGGAAACAGTAAGCTTTCCTTTTAAACGAGGTGTGTAATCAAGACTGACAGCATCTTCAAACACATTGCCGTGTTTGTTGACCAGTATAATGGTATGCGGCTTTTCTTTTGCAAGCGTAAGTGCAATATCCTTCATTGATCGAACCGTTTTGTTAAGTCCCGGTTCATGATCCTGACCGGCTTCTGCCATGAAAACCAGAGAAGCAGGGACGACAGCAGTTCCTTTTAGTTGCATCATTAACCTCTTTCAGTAAATATTTGCCAGAATCTTTCATTTAAACCTTTTTTCAGGCGGTATAATATGTAGACAACAGGACTGAGCTTTCAGATCTGTTGCATTTTCTTGTTGCTGCTTTGGTGCAGCTGGAGGAGTACTCTATGTCCGATATGTTAAACCATTATTACTGCGGAAGGGAAATCCTGGACAGACTTCCCGACGACAACACGATCAAACAGGCGGCATTGAACCATTATGATGCCTACCGTTTCGGAACGCAGGGACCTGATTTTCTATATTATTCGTTGACATCCGCTGTTTTGAACCGCCGATGCCAGAAACTTGCGAAATTAATACATACCCAGAAAACAACCGACTTCTTTTATGAAGGTCTCAAATACAGCCAGGACAGTCTCACTGATGTAGGGCTGGCTTATATGGCAGGTTTCACCACACATTACTGCCTGGATGTAGAAACACATCCGTTTATTTTCTGCCGTACTGGTAAATTCAGGGCATCCGCACCCCATACACGAATCTATGGTTATCTGCATAAACTGTATGAAGTCATGCTGGATACTGCAATGACACAGTACGAGTATAATACCCAGGCGGTAAACCGTACCCCGGAAAAGGTATTCCGTGTTTCGCCGGAAACCTCTGACTATCTGGAATACTTTTACAATTCCGTTTCCAAATCTGTGTACGACTTCGATACGCGCCCCGGTGTGATCACCAGAGCCCGTCACGAAGCACTGGAAATCGTCCGCAAAAGCAAGGATCCCAGCGGTGCCAAACGCAAACTACTGACTCCTGTGGAAAATCTAGCCGGAGAACCTCTGTTTGCTACCAGACTATTATATCCCGAATATACCGATGAACTCTCGGTACTCAATCTGAATCATGAAGCCTGGTATCAGCCGGTAACCGGAGAAGAACATCATGAGAGTTATCCACAGCTTTTCCACAGCGCTGTGGAAAAAGGGGCATTTATCCTCAGTTCTCTGGATAAGTATTTTCCTAAAAACAGCTTTACATATGACGATATTTTAGCTTTGTATAAAAACAAGTCGTATCTGAGCGGAATTGACTGCAATGTAAAAGAAACGTTCAAGTATTTTGATATCTTTTTTGAATCACCGCTGACTGTGCATAAAATCTGTGGATAACTTTGTCGAAAACTCGAGTTTTCCCCTGTTTATGCACAGTTCTATCCACAAAAAGAGTTTTTTTGTGGATAAGCCTTGATTTTTTGCTTTAAACAGAATTGCTAATGATTTATGCGTTTTCTGTGATTTTTCTTCCCGCAAACTAAAAGACAGCATAGTTATAAACTATGCTGTCTTTTTTATGTGGATTGCCTGACTATTTCTGCGATTATTTCTTCAGATTGTAGAATGCATTCATGCCCGCGTAGATGGCATCATTCTGGAGATAATCTTCAATTCTCATAAGCTGATTGTACTTGGCGATACGGTCAGTTCTGGAAGCAGAACCGGTCTTGATCTGCCCGGCGTTGGTTGCAACAACCAGATCTGCAATGGTTGTATCTTCTGTTTCACCTGAACGATGGGAAACGATCGCGGTATAACCGGCTTCTTTTGCCATTTCAATGGCATCGAGTGTTTCGGTTAGTGTACCGATCTGGTTGACTTTGATCAGAATCGAATTGGCAACGCCCATTTCGATCCCTTTCTTCAGTCTCTGGGTATTGGTTACGAAAAGATCGTCGCCAACCAGCTGGATCTTTTTGCCCAGTGCGTCAGTCAGTCTCTTCCAGCCGTCCCAGTCATTTTCGTCCAGACCGTCTTCAATAGAGATAATCGGATATTTGCTGGTCAGATCTTCATAGAAAGAAATCATTTCGTCTGCTGTACGTTCTACACCTTCGCCCTTGAAGAAATAGGTTCCGGTTTCCTTGTTGTACATTTCAGATGCTGCCACGTCCATTGCCAGCATAACATCGACACCCGGTTTGTATCCGGCCTTTTCGATGGCTGTCATGATAACCTGCAGGGCTTCTTCGTTTGATTTCAGATTCGGTGCAAAACCACCTTCATCTCCGACAGCTGTGCTGTATCCCTGAGCTGCAAGGACACTCCTGAGGCTGTGGAATACTTCGGCGCCCATCCGCAGTGCTTCTGCAAAATCGGGAGCGCCAACCGGCATAATCATAAATTCCTGAATATCGACACTGTTGTCGGCATGTTCGCCGCCGTTGAGGATATTCATCATCGGAGTCGGGAGGATCTTGGCGTTTACGCCGCCCAGATAACGGAACAGCGGAATGCCCAGAGATTCTGTTTCTGCTCTTGCGACCGCCATGGAAACGCCGAGAATTGCGTTAGCGCCCAGTTTTCCTTTATTTTCTGTGCCGTCGAGTTCAATCAGCTGCTTGTCCAGGCCAACCTGGTCCAGAGCATCGTAACCGTCGAGTTCTTCGGCTATTTTGTCATTGACATTGGCGACGGCTTTAAGAACGCCTTTTCCGCCATAACGGGACTTGTCGCCGTCACGCAGTTCTACTGCTTCATGTTCACCGGTGGATGCTCCTGACGGAACAATTGCTCTTCCGAATGAACCGTCATCCAGCGTCACTTCGACTTCAACTGTCGGATTTCCTCTGGAATCAAGAACCTCTCTGGCAATAATGTCTTCAATGAATGCGCTCATTTTAAACCCTCCTGAAGTTTTTCCGGTTTCCCGGTATCTTAACGTAAATACGGTTAAGCGAATTAATCTTCCGGTTCGATCAGCGGTTCTCCTTCTTCATCTCTGAGGACAGTGAGTCCGCCGTGACCAGGACCATAAACGTACAGATACATAACGCCTGTTTCTGTATCTTCGATTGTTTTGAAGCCGGTCCCGTCGCTTTCAGTCTGACTGAACTTTTCCTTGAACCGGTGCTTCTGCTTTTTCTGTTTCATTCTGTTTTCGATACCTTAATTCTGAGGATTCCTGTTGCTTTATCATTATATCAGATTCAACATTGATTTTTTCAGACAAATATGTTTGTTAATGTTCAGTCACTTCATGGAATCTGAGGACGGTTCTTTTTCCCCGGTTTCAGATAATAAGGTATAAACGGCGAGTCTTCTTTCCCGCCGGGCTGCCTCCTGGGAGTGCCCAGACTCAGGAAAATCAGTTCCCGTTTGGCACGGGTCACGCCTACGTAAAAAAGGCGGACTTCTTCGAGCCATCCCCGCCGTACTTCCTCCGGTGTCCCCTGTAACGAAGCCGGCAGAACCGAGTCATACAAATCCATCATCATGACTTTTTCAAACTCAAGGCCCTTGGCAGAATGAATCGTGGTGAAGACCGGACCGCTTCGCTGTGGCTTTGCAGGATCGATGACAATACGCCGCAGCTGGCCGAGTCTGTCAAAAAAGCCGGTCAGTGTGGACTCGCGTCCGGCCAGTGTACGGAGAATGTCCAGCTTCTGCGTAATGTATTCCCGCTTGATCCCGTTCTCGATCCGATACTCCAGAAAATCCATATACCCAATTTCATAGAGAATCGTGCGTATGGCATCGGCCGGTTTCTGTCCGGGCAGTTTTTTGAAGCCTTTCCGGATATCATCGACCTGCTCGTAGAGCCAGTCGGGGATATTCATATTCTGCAGGCTGTCCAGAACATTTCCCCGGCATTTGGCCAGCAGGCGCATATTCCCCCGGGAAATAGAGGCACTCATCTTGTAATAAATCCGTGTAAACACCTCAAAATCATCCGGCTTTTCGGCAAACCGCACAAAATCACGGATATCCCGGATCAGGAAATTGGAGAAAAACAGCGGATTGTGTTCTTTAAGTGAATAAGGCTCTCCTTCTCTTTCAAAAAGGTCGATAAGCGGGAGCACTGATTCGTTATTTCGGTATAATACCGCGGTATCCTTGCGCTCCCTGCGGACACTTTCCAGAATATAATGATACATTTCTTCCTGTGTCTTGAAATATTCGTGCTCTGCACCCAGGCCTTCCGGATTATCGGTGCGGATATGCTTGTCGTACCTGCCCTCATTGAGCCCGATAAAACGGTCCGCATTCCGGACCAGCTTTCCGGTACTGCGGAAATTGGTTTCCATGAGCAGAATTTTTCCTTTCGGATAATACTCTTTAAAGGAAAGAAGACCTTCGGGATAAGCGCCCCGGAAGCCGTAGATACTCTGGTCCTCGTCTCCGACCATAAACAGACTCTCACAACCGTCTGCCAGAAGCCGTATAATTTCGTGCTGAACCCGGGAAGTATCCTGGGCCTCGTCGATGTTGATATGCGGATAGCGTTCTTTGTAATGGTCCAGAAGAATCTTGTTTCTGGACAGGAGCCGCCAGGCATAGATGAGCAGATCGTCAAAATCCATGACCCTGTTCTTCTTCTTGGCCGCTTCGTAAGCCGAATAGAATTCCGCAAAGTCGATATCGCCGCATTCCAGCTTTTCAATCTCGTTTTCAGAAAGCATCAGATTTTTCGCATAGGTAATCGTCGCAGCCAGATCCGCCAGATCTGCTTCTGAGGGTTTCTGTCCTTTAATAGACTGATAGACCTCGCTGATCATCTTTGAGCTGTTTTCCAGAATTCCGAAGGCTTTGCGTTTCATCCGTTTTTCACAATAGCGGATGACCGAAAGCGCGAATGAATGAATGGTGCTGAATTTTGGCAGCACCTGATCCTCACCGTAAACGGAAAGATAGCGCTTTTTCAGGTCACGGGCGCCTGCCCTGGAAAAGGTGAGCGACAGAATACTGCGGGGATCGACTCCGAGAACGCGGATCATAAAAGCGGTTCTGGCAATAATGACCGTAGTCTTCCCGCTCCCGGGAACTGCCAGCAGCAGCGTTTCTCCACGGGTGCGCAAAACGGCCTGCTTCTGCTGCCCATTCAGCATCAGCCCGTATTCAGATGTAAAATTATCAAGTTTCTGTTCAAGTTCCTGCATAGTCTCTATATTATATGGGAAATCCTGAAAGAAGAACGGTTTTATCGGGAAGAATTGTCAAAACATCCCTGAAGCATAGAAAAAGGACGTCCGCAGACGTCCTCTGATATACTGTTGCAGTTTTGCCGTTGTCCGGATGCTGCCCGGAATGTCCCGGGGCTTTTACTATCCGGTTTTACTTCTGACTTTTTCCGTTCAGCATTTACTGTCCGGATCTGTTTCAGATTTTTTTGGTTCCGTAATACACATGGTCCAGAACTTCCGTCATCTGTTCTGCCGTCGGTGCAATCGGGTTGGTTTTGGTACAGGTATCATTCAGTGCCTTGCCAACGATAATATCCCGGCTGGCCAGATAATCCTGTTCATCAATACCGAAGTCCTTCAGACATGCCGGAATGTTCAGCTCCTGCTTGAGCATTTCCACACTCTTGGTGAGCATCTGCGGTGCATTGCCGGAGATATTGAGGATGCCCATCGCGGAGAGCAGTCTCCCGTAAACCGAAGCGGTATACGCATCCTGTCCGTTAAAGGTCACGACATAAGGAAGTACGATGGCATTGGCCAGGCCGTGCGGCAGATGCCACTGCGCGCCGATCGCGTGTGCCAGCGAATGTGTGATGCCGAGTCCTGCGCTGTTAAAGGCTATCCCTGCCATACAGGAAGCAATCTGCATGCTGGCTTTGGCGTTGAGATCATGACCGTCTGCGTAGGCGTCATACAAGCTCTTGAATACGAGTTCTGCTGCCTTGGCTGCATAGCAGCGTGCAAACGGATTGTTGTTGGTCGATGAATAGGCTTCTACTGCATGGGTCAGAACGTCCATACCGGTAGCCGCCGTGGAGCCTGCCGGCACACTTTCCACCAGACGCGGGTCCAGAATCGCAGCATCCGGAAGCATCTGATCATCCGTCAGCGCGATCTTGGTATTGGTGATTTTATTGGTGATGACCGCATATTCGGTGACTTCAGAACCGGTCCCTGCTGTCGTCGGAAGAGCGATAAAATACGGTTTCTTGTACATATCGGTTCCGGCAAACATACTCTGGATCATATTGCCGTAATAAATAATGCCTTTGGCCGAATCAATAGCGGATCCTCCGCCCAGCGCAATCAGCGCTTCCGGCTTCTTAAGCATCAGACTGACCAGCCCCTTTTCCACAATTTCTGTAGACGGGTCCGGTTCCACGTCGTCAAAAACATCGTAGGTGATTCCGAACTGATCCAGCACATCTGTGATTTTTTTCAAAATCCCGAACTTGACCATGCCCTTGTCTGTAACGATGCAGACGTGTTTCAGATCCAGTGTTCCCAGGGTTTCCAGCGCGTTCATGCCGTAATAAATCGCTGGTCTGACCTGGAAAAATCTGGTTTTATCAAATTTTGCCATACACTCTCCTCTCTATTCTAAAACTGCTTGCGCATTTTAACGCGTTCCATTGCCTGTTGTCTTCATTATAAACAGGGTGAGCCCTCCGGTAAGGCTCTTCCCTGAAATTTGCAGGAACAGGTCTATAAGTTACCGTATCCGGAAGCTTTAAAATTTTCTTTTTCCGAAATCTGCAAATTATCTGTAAATTATTACTGACAAGTACTTTACATTCATTTGATATACGCTAAAATAATTTTAGTATACTTAATTATTTATAAAACTTAACTATAATTTTAACGAATTCCACTTCATCCCGCTCCCGCGCCCCGCGCTGGTCCGAAGCCGTTTCCGGTCTGATCAATTATGCGTTATGATGTGATTTTCAGTATTACTTAAATCCAGAAAACTGGGTAAAATTTTAATATCCGTTAACAATGAAAGACCGGATTCCCGTGTTTCGTTAAACTGTAAAGTTAAGACAGAAAGGATGTGAATCAATGCTAAAAACGGTATCGCCTTTTTTAAAAAAGTATAAATGGCCGTCGATTCTGGCACCGCTGACAATTATTGTCGAAGTGCTGCTGGAAATTCAAATCCCGTTTATGATGGCAAAAATCGTTGATATCGGCGTGGCCAACAGAGATCTGCCCTATATAATCAATATGGGCTGGGTCATGGTTGGACTGGCCTGCGGCTCCCTGGTTTTCGGGATGCTCTCCGGGACCTTTGCCGCCAAAGGCGCCGTGGGCTTCGGTAATGAAGTCCGTGTGGGTGTCTTTAACAAAATTCAGGATTTTTCCTTCTCCAACATCGACCATTTCAGCACCCCGTCACTGATCACCAGACTGACAACTGATATCACCAATGTCCAGATGTCTTATATGATGATTATCCGTGTACTGGTACGTGCACCCGTCATGCTCATCAGCGCGGCCATGATGGCTTCTGCCATCAACGGAGACCTCACCAAAGTCTTTCTGGTCTCGATTCCGCTGCTGGTCGTCTTCCTGGGCATTATACTCTCGCGGGCCTATCCGCGGTTTAACCGCATGCTCAGACGCACTGACGATCTGAATGCGGACGTTCAGGAAAATCTGACCGGGATCCGCGTCGTCAAGGCTTTTAACCGGCAGGCCTTTGAAAAGAAGAAATTCCATACGGCCAACACAAACCTCACTGAAGCGCTGGTCAAGGCCCAGGATCTGATTATCTCGATCATGCCGGTGATGATGCTCATCATGAACGGCACCATCCTCTATGTACTCTGGAACGGTGGCTTCATGATCATCGGCGGCACACTGCTCACTGGTGAACTCATAAGCTTCCTGACCTACTGTACCCAGATTCTGACCAGCCTGATGATGATCGCTGCGGTCTTTATGACCATTGTCCTGTCCTTCAGCTCCTTAAAGAGAATCTGTGAAGTACTGGATGAACCAGTGGAAATCACCAATAATGACGCCGAATCAGCCCTGAAGGTTAAAGACGGTTCTGTCACCTTCGATAACGTTTCCTTTAAATACGATCTGAGCGGAACCAATTATGTGCTGGAAAACATTGACCTGAAGATTCAATCCGGGGAAACCATCGGCATTATCGGTGGAACCGGTTCTGCCAAATCGACACTGGTCCAGCTTATCCCGAGACTCTATCAGGCTACCGAAGGCACCGTCATGGTGGGCGGCAATCCGGTTCAGGACTACACGCTCGAGCATCTGCGTGATTCGGTATCCATGGTGCTTCAGCAGAACGTGCTGTTCTCGGGCACCATAGCCTCCAACCTGCGCTGGGGGAATGAAGACGCCACCGATGCCCAGCTCATGCAGGCCTGTAAGGATGCCAGCATCGATGACTATATCAAAGAGCTGCCCGACGGACTGCAGACCGAGCTCGGCCAGAGCGGTGTCAATCTCTCCGGCGGACAGAAACAGCGTCTGTGTATTGCCCGGGCACTGCTCAAGCAGCCAAAGATCATTATCCTCGATGACAGCACCTCCGCAGTCGATATGGCGACTGACAAAAAGATCCGCGAATCCTTCAAGACCAATCTAAAAGGCATGACCACCATTATCGTGGCTCAGCGGATCAGCACCATTGAAGATGCAGACAAAGTCGTGATTCTTGACGATGGCAAAGTCAATGCTTTTGCCTCCCCTGCAGAGCTTGCAGCCACGAATCCGATTTATCAGGACATCATGAATTCTCAGAAGAAAGGAGTGGAAGCATAATGGGTATGGGACACGGACCCGGCGGCCGCAATAAAAAAGCCCCCGCAAAGCCGAAAAATCTCGGCAAAACCTTCAGACGGCTGATGAGCTATCTGGCAGACACTCCGATGGCCAGATTCAAGCTGGTCATCGTCTTTATTCTGGTTATTCTGGGTTCCGCCGCCACCATTGCCGGAACCTACCTGCTGACACCGGCTATTAACACGGGGATTCTTCCCCTGATCGGCAAGACGGTCGATGCACAGGCCCTGCAGCCTTTTATCCGCATCGTCGTCACCATGGGGATTATCTACCTGTGCGGCGCAGCAGCAACCTATACGTACAACTTTATCATGATGCGGACTTCTGCGAAGATCCTCAAAAAAGTCCGGAATCAGATGTTTGACAAGCTGGAAACACTGCCGCTGCGTTATTACGACACCAACCCCACCGGCGACACCATGTCACGGTTCACCAATGATGTCGATACGCTGCGTGACTGTCTGGCCAATGCCATTCCGCAGCTCTTCGCTTCCTGTATCACGGTTGTCGGAACCTTTGTGATGATGCTGGTTCTTTCCTGGCAGCTGACTATGATCGTTATCGTGATGCTGGTGATTATGACCACCATTGTCAAGACCCTGGGCTCCAGAAGTGCCCGCGGTTTTGCAGCACAGCAGAAGGCACTGGGTGTGGTCGATGGTTATATAGAAGAAATGATTTCCGGCCAGAAGGTCGTCAAGGTCTTTAATCACGAACCGGAAACCAAGTCGGAATTTGCCGGACTCAGTGAAAATCTACGCGATGCTTCCACGAAAGCCAACACCTACGCCAATATTCTCATGCCGATCATGGGCAACCTGTCTTATGTGCAGTATGCAATCGCAGCTGCGACAGGCGGCTGGCTCATTATTAACGGCGGGATGACCATCGGTGCGCTGGCTTCATTCCTGCAGTATTCGAGAAGCTTCTCACAGCCGATCACCCAGATCAGCCAGCTTATCAACACCATCCTGACAGCGCTGGCCGGTGCAGAACGTATCTTCACCCTGATTGATGAAGAACCGGAAATTGACGACGGTGTCGTCACCCTGGCCAACGTCTGTGAAGACAAGAACGGAAAACTTTCCGAATGTGAACAGGTCACCAATGAATGGGCGTGGAAAGTTCCCAACAAGGACGGCAGCTTCGATTATAAGAAACTGCGCGGCGATGTCCGTTTCGAAGATGTGACCTTCAGCTATGACGGCAAGCGGACCATCCTCAAGGATATCAGTCTCTTTGCCAAACCCGGACAGAAGATTGCCTTTGTAGGCTCTACCGGTGCCGGCAAGACCACCATTACCAATCTGCTCAACCGTTTCTACGAAATTGACAACGGCAAAATCCTCTATGACGGCGTCAATATCAAGGACATTAAAAAAGCGGATCTGCGGCATTCCCTGGCGATGGTGCTCCAGGATACGCATCTGTTTACCGGAACAGTCCGGGATAACATCCGTTACGGACGGCTTAACGCCACCGATGAAGAAGTGGAAGGCGCCGCCAAGCTGGCCAATGCCGATTCCTTTATTCGTCATCTGCCGCACGGATACGACACCATGATCACCGGAGACGGCGCCAACCTCTCCCAGGGACAGCGTCAGCTGCTGGCTATAGCCCGTGCCGCTGTAGCCAACCCGCCGGTCCTGGTTCTCGACGAAGCCACCAGCTCCATCGATACCCGTACTGAAAAGCATATCGAAAAAGGTATGGACGCGCTGATGAATGACCGCACCGTCTTTGTCATCGCCCACCGTCTGTCCACCGTTCAGAATTCAGACGCCATTCTGGTACTCGAACATGGCCAGATTATCGAACGCGGCGACCATGACGATCTCATGAAACAGAAAGGCCGTTACTACCAGCTGCAGACCGGTCAGGCGGAACTCAGCTAAACCCGTATTCTCAAGACTCCCGAAAGGGAGTCTTTTTTTATATCTCTGCTGCCTCTCTTTCTCTCTGTTCCTTCCTGATTCTTCCTTCCGCCTGTTCCTTTCAGGCTGCTCTCTTCTATCTGTTCTTATCTGTTCCTCTCTTCCTCCTGCCTGCGGCCATTTAAAATTCTTTGAATATTTTCTGCACCATCCTTGACAGACCACTCAGATAGTATTATTGTATTAAGTAGTTAATACAGTAATACACAGACAGTGACCCAACAGCAGCGCGCAACAGGCACGGCTGCAGTCCTGTTATCAGTAAATGCAGTAAAAGCAGTAAAAGGAAACGAAAAGGTGAAAAATGAAATGGCACATTGATTCAGACAGACCTGTTTACCGACAGCTCATCGAGCAGACGGAACAGGCGATTATCTCCGGGCTGTTCAGCCCCGGCGAAAAACTCCCAAGTGTCCGGGAACTGGCTTCCGAAGCCGGGGTTAACCCCAACACCATGCAAAAGGCCCTGTCAGAGCTCGAACGCAGCGGTATGCTGCATTCCGAACGGACAAGCGGACGATTCATTACAGACGATGAGGATCTGATCAGCAATATGAAATACCAACGGGCAGAATATGAAGCAAAAAGCTTCCTGGACAGTATGCACAAGCTTGGACTGAGTGTCGAAGAAATAAAAAGACTTTTAACGGTCCTCGAAAAAGAAAGAGATGAGAAAGACAATGAGAAGAGTACGGGCAATGAACAGTGAAGCAGATCTGCTGCAGTGCAGAGAATTAAGCAAAAAATACGGAAAAGACAATGCACTTGAGGATGTCAGTTTTACACTGAGCCCTGGAAAAATTGTCGGCCTGCTCGGTCCCAACGGTGCCGGAAAAACCACGCTCATCAAACTCACAGCCGGACTGCTTACGCCAACTTCGGGACTGGTCGAAATTGACGGCGAATCGCCAAATGCCTATACCAAGGGTCTTGTCTCTTACCTGCCGGAACGAACCTATCTGAATGAAAACATGACGCCGGATCAGGCGATCCTCTTTTTCTTCGATTTTTATGACGACTTTGATTCCAACCGCGCCCGTGAAATGATGGATTCCCTGAATATTGACCGCACCAAGCCAATCAAAAACCTGTCCAAAGGGACTAAGGAAAAAGTTCAGCTTATCCTGGTCATGAGCCGCAGAGCCAGACTGTTCCTGCTTGATGAACCCATTGGCGGAGTCGATCCGGCTGCCAGAGACTATATCCTTAATACCATTATCCAGAATTATGAAGAAAACGCCACAGTCGTAATCTCCACCCATCTGATTGCAGATGTCGAACAGATCCTGGACGAAGTGCTTTTCCTGAACAACGGCAAACTGGTTCTTCAGGAAGATGTCGACACCCTGCGTGAAGAACGCGGCATGTCTGTTGATGAAACATTCAGAGAGGTTTTCAAATGCTAAAACATTTATTACGTTATGATATCAGAGAAACCGGACGCAAGCTGCTGATGATGTACCTGATTCTGGCCGGCTGTGCCCTGCTCACCAATCTTTTCGGAACCATTGGTGTAGCCGGTGTGAAATGGTGTCTGTCTGTGTCCAATGTGCTGATCGTTGGTGATGTTATCATTGCCTTTGCACTGGGTGTAATGACCATTGTCGCCTGTGTGGAACGGTTTATAAAAAGCTGCTACGGCAGCGAAGGCTATCTGACCTTTACCCTTCCGGTTCAGACCTGGCAGGTTCTGCTCAGCAAAGTAATTTCTGCCGCACTGTGGTGTGCAGCAACCGCCCTGGTCATTCTGCTCTGTATCGCGCTTGCTGTTCCCGTTAACAGCTGGGACGCCGTGGATCTTCCCGGATTATTCTCGGCAATTGGAGAAGCGATAAAATATATCGGCTCCGGCAGCATGTTCCTGTCAATCCTGAATGTTCTGGTAGCTGCCATAATCAGCGGCTGCTCCACGATCCTCATGATTGACCTGGCTATAAGCATCGGACAGCTGTTTACACAGCATAAGGTAGCCGCAGGATTTGTTTCCTTCTTTATAATCCAGGCTGTGATCTCAACTCTGACCGGTCTTCTTTTCGCCGGTACTACATCCATAGCCTATGATGGCGGCCTTCTGAATTATGTGGGTGAAAGCTCGGACGTCTCGGTTATCGTTTCATTCTTCAATGGTTTTATCGGTCTCCAGTGGGTCTGGATGCTGATCATCTCTGCGGCCATGTTCTTCGGAACCACCTACATCATGAAAAACCATCTGAATCTCGAATAGAAGAAGCATCAGCTTAGAACAGATTGAACCCGGCGCTCCGGATACACGCGCCGGCAGAGAAACTGATATTATAAAACATTCAGAATTTCCTTTCCGTACGCTCAGGCACCGCGAAAACAAGCGGATGCCCGGCGTACGTTTTTTGTTTTTAATCCTTTACAAAAACAATTGACAGCTTCGATTTACAGGCATATTCTTCAGTTGTAAACTATTCACAATACAAGACGTGGGAGGAGAACTATGTCAAAAATTGCTGAAGTAAAGGAACTCGTTTCGAAGGGCAAATCGAAACAGATCGCAGGAGCCGTACAGCAGGCTCTTGATGACGGCGACAGCGCACAGGATATCCTGAATGGGATGATCGACACCATGGGTGAAGTGGGGGACCGTTTTTCCAGAGACGAAATCTTTGTACCTGAAATGCTGGTAGCAGCCAAAGCCATGAAAAAGGGCCTTGATGTACTGGAACCGCATCTGGCAGAAGGAGCCGATGAAAGCCTCGGCGGCTGCATCATCGGCACAGTCCAGGGCGATCTGCACGACATCGGCAAGAATCTTGTTGCCATGATGATCAAGAGCGCCGGCTTCGACGTGGATGATCTGGGCGTGGATGTGGATCCGAAAACCTTTATCGCGGAAGTACAGAAGAATCCGGATGTCAAACTGGTCGCTCTGTCCGGCCTGCTTACCACCACTATGCCATCCATGCAGGAAACCGTAAAAGAACTCAAGAGCTGTGGAATCGGGAATTTCAAAGTTATGGTAGGCGGTGCGCCGGTAACCCCGGATTTCGCGGATCAAATCGGTGCTGACGGCTATGCCCCGGATGCAGGCGCGGCTGTCAATCTGGCAAAGAGCCTGGCTGCTCAGGTCTGACGGGAAGGAGACTATCATGCTGTCCATTAAAGATAATTTTGAAGAAACCATTCACGGCGGAAAACCGGACCGTTTTGTCAAACAGTACGAATTCATGGATATTATTCTTGAATCCCCCGGATGGATTATCCCGAAACCAGGTGAAACTGTGCTCGACAACTGGGGTGTGACCTGGACCTGGAAAGAAGGACAGATCGGCGCCTTCCCGGTGCATAAGCCGGAACTGATTGCCGTTAAGGATATCGACAACTGGGAAAATGAACTGAAGGTTCCGGATGTTCATTATTCCGATGAAGAATGGAAAGCGGCTGTCGATCATGCCGAAGCAATCCGTCAGGACGGCAGTAAGTTTGTCGCCACCATCGTCGCCCCGGGAATCTTCGAACGCACCCATCATCTGATGAGCATGGATGAAGCGCTGTGCAATTATTATGAAGAACCGGAAGCCATGCACGCTTTTATCGACCGGCTTACGCAGTATGAGCTGGACTGGGCACAGGAAGTATGGGATCATCTCCATCCGGAAGTGATCTTCCATCATGATGACTGGGGCGGACAGCGTACCACCTTTATGTCACCGGAAATGTTCGATGAATTTATCCTGCCGGCATATAAAAAGATCTACGGAAAATACAAGGAACTGGGTGTGAAATATATCGTGCATCACTGCGACTCCTATGCCGCTACCCTGGTTCCCGAAATGATCGATATGGGCGTCGATGTCTGGCAGGGCTGCATGACCACCAACAACGTGCCGGAGCTGATTGAAAAATACGGCGAAAAGATCACCTTCATGGGTGATATTGACAGCGGCGTTGTTGACTTCCCCGCATGGACCCGCGATATTATCGAAGAAAATACGCGCGAAGCTGTGGATGAATGCGGCAAGCTCTACTTTATCCCCTGCCTCACCCAGGGCCTGGGCTTCAGTTCATTCCCCGGCGTCTATGAAACCACGGATGAAGTGATCGATGAACTGAGTAAGGAAAAGTTCTGATATTCCAAGCTGATAAAAAACACCGGCGAAGCAGAGTTATTCTGTTACGCCGGTGTTTTTTTCTGTATAGCTCTTACCTATCCTGCTTGTGTTATATCCATTTGCACGATTTGCACGATTTTTTACATATCTCACTTGTGTCATGCCTATATGGAAGGCCTCTTACATATCCCACTTGTGTCGTGCCTATCTGCTGGGCCTCTTACATATCCCACTTGTGTCATGCTCCATATGATTTAATGAATTCACCAGACATGAAGATGCTATCGTTTTATTTCTGCCTATTCTGTCATGAATTTATTCAAGGAGTTTAACATGAAAAAATCAGAATTACTTACTTCAGCCTTAGTTCTTTTTCTATGTATCGCCCTGTTTACTGGCTGTGGAAGCAGTTCGACGTCAACGAATAACAATCAGCCTGCCTCGACAAACACAAAGTCATCGAATCAAGACGCTGTTGAAATTGTTGCATCCGGCGCTTACGTCAGCGATCTGAACGGTGGTTATTCTACTTCTCCCGATCCAGTCGGAAACGTTTATTGTGAGTATAAAAACAACTCCAGTCAAACAATTCAGCTTACCTCTCTGGATGCAGACTTTATGGATGCTTCTGGAACTGTGCTCTCCAGCAGCTATACAATTTACGCACCAAAGACACTTGCCCCCGGAGAAACCGGCTATGCAGGCGCCATGAGATATAATGGAAGCGGGATCACCATGGACGTACAACCAACCGTTAAATTCAAGCCGGTTTATAAAACAGTCGCCAGTGTAGACAATCCACTTAAAGTGGAAGACGTTCAGGTTGTATCGGAAGGCTCATATGGAGGTGATGTGAATAACCAGATCGTTCAGGTCACTGTTTCCAATTCATCCAGTGAAGAAATCTCTACGTTTACTATCGTCGTCGGTTTATATGATTCTGAAGGAAATTTAATCGGAGTAGCAAAACAGTCTATGGGCTCTAATCCGATTCCGGCCAATGGCAAGGCTATCGAGGACTGCGATGATCTTGTCCTGCAGTCGGACGATTTAAGTACGGTTGCAAGCCTGGATGCCAGAGTCGACAATACCAGCGCCTATTAATCTGCCGCAGGAAAACGGCCCGGATATCTAATATACTACACTCATGCTTAATGGGCAGACTGCATCTCTGTCAGAAATAATTTAAAACCTTGTCGTGGAGCTGTAAAAGGGATTGTACTGTATCACAAAAGAAAGTGAGACCATCACAGCGCAATACGAACAGCACAACGTGTAGCGAAGCGGAAACATTGTTTACAAAAATGTGTAGGGGTACTATAGGGGTACAAATCGTAAATACAAAAAACAAAAAAGTCCCGAAACCGCCGTATCAAGGCATTTCAGGACTTTTAATTTTTTAAAAAAATGGCGGAGAGAGAGGGATTCGAACCCTCGGTACGTCGTTCAACGTACACACGCTTTCCAGGCGTGCTCCTTCAACCAGCTCAGACATCTCTCCAAACAGCCGAATTCAATTATAAACGGATTTTGCTGCAATGTCAAACCCCGATTGAAAGAAAACTGCATATTTTTTCTCTTTCCCTGTGTTAGAATAAACGGGAGGTATTTTATGCAGGAAAATGAAAAGAAATATAAAGAATATAAAAAGCTGATGCTCAGCGAAGTCGTCACGGCCATTGTCGTGGGCGCGCTGATTTATGAAATCATGGATATTAACGGCAGCTACACGGATCTGAATCTGATCATACCCGGGGTTCTGCTTGTTTTTATTCTGCTTCAGGGAGCCGGTTTTCAATATTACCGGATGCTTACCTGCGGTAACAAACGATTTGATGAAGAACAGGCTGTCCATGCCTTTGATCTGCTGGACAAAATCGATCCCTGGCTTTTCGCTGTTTATCCGGTTTATCTGATTGCAGCGCTGATAATGAGTCCCGCGACTGTTGAGCAGCCGACCATTATTTACGGTGTGTTAACGGTAGTGATTGCAGCACTGGAATACTGTAACTATTATAAACAAAGCCTGAGCTATCGCAACTGGTCCGAAAAAGAACCATCTGATATCTGCAAAATGCTCAGAGAATACAGAGAGAAACGTAATGGAAATACTGATTGATGCGTCAAGCTGCCCCGGCTCGATTATAAAGATCTGCCGGGATTCAGGAAAACCTGTAAAGATTATTCGCGAACGTCCGTCGGATCTCTATCAGGAATCAAGCGGAGATTATGAACAGGAGCTGCTTGCTGAAAAGCAGAAAGCAGACGAAATTGTCAAAAATGCCGGTAAGGCAGATATCCTGGTCACACGCGATCTGGACATGGCCAGAAAAGTCAACGGCCGGGTACTGGCGGTCCTTCATCCCAACGGTTTTGTCTATAACAGCAAAAGCATCATGCTGCTCTCCTACGAAAAGTTTATCGCCGAACAGAACCGGGCAGCCGGTCAGAAATCCAGCGACCGCATCAAGAGCAGGAATCCCGGGTATGACCAGAATTTTGAGCAGACTCTGTATGGATTTATCGGCCGTATTTAGAGAATGGTTTTCTGCTTTGTTTTCAATAATTAAGTTGACTTTTTCAATCGATGCTTATATAATATGATAACTGCAGTAAGCAGCTGCCGGAATAAGCTGCACTAGACGGGGAACCAGCGATGCCCTGTAACCTGCAATTCGCTACAGCAGGGTTGAATTCCTGAAAGCGGCTTCGAAGTTTTCCGGTCTGCTCCAGATAAGTGGTGTTGATGATCGGACCCTTCGCAATAGAACCTCGCGAACCTCGTCAGGTCCGGAAGGAAGCAGCGATAAGCAAGCCATTCTATGTGCCGAAGGTTTATCTGATCTGAGCCGGCTGTCCGGATCACGCGGAGAACTCGTTTCGCCAATGACAGGTGTGCAGTGTATTGCGGCAGTTGAACAGACGCCGGGCTTATGCCCGGTGTTTTTTTTATGTCTTTTTATTCGTGCTATAATGAGGTTGTAATTTTACCTGTACAGCTTATCCGGAACGTGTCCGGATTTCGAATAAAAGCCCGATAACGGAGGCATAATGGCTTCATTACTTTCAGATTTACGAACAAAATACAATACATTCTCAAAAACACAGAAAAAAATAGCGGATCATATATTGAGCGCGCCCGAGGACATAGTTCTTCAGTCTATTACTGATCTTGCCAGCAGCTGCAACACCAGCGAAACAACCGTTATGCGCCTGCTTAAAAAACTGGATTACGATTCCTATCAGGTTTTTCGGATTGACCTGGCCCGCGATCTCTCCGACAGCCCCAAGGAAAGCTTTAACGAAGAGCTGACTGAGGAAGACACGCTGGAATCCATCAAGGAAAAAGTAATCCGTCATACCGTCACGTCGATTCAGGATCTCTCCAACACCCTGAGCGATGAGTCTCTGGCAAAAGCCCTGGATATGATCCAGAAAGCCAAACGCATCCTGTTCTTCGGCGTCGGCGCATCAGCTGCCATCGCTATGGATGCCATGCACAAATTCGGCAACATCGGCCTGAATGTCTGCAGCTACCCGGACTCCCATCTGATGAATATTATCTGCTCGCATACCACACCGGATGATCTCTTCATCGGCATATCGCATACCGGAGAGAGCATGGAAGTGCTCTCGGCCGCCACCATCGCCCGCAGCAACGGTACCGCAGTAATTGCCATGACCAGCTTCGACAACTCCTCGCTGGCACAGCTGGCGGATCTGACGCTGCTCAGCTCTACCAACGACAAGAAATATCATTCGGAAGCCATGGCCTCCAGGATCATACAGCTTACAATCGTGGATATTCTGTTTATCTCCCTGTTTATGCAGGACGAAGAAAAGCGCTACAAGGAACTGACTAAATCGAGAATTGCGGTTTCCTTTAATAAGACCTGATACAACACAGTATCCAGAAAATCCCTGAATTCAAAACAGAACGATACAAATAAAAGAAAGGCTGCGTCTGAAAAAACGTAACCTTTCTTTTATTTGCCGCTTTTTTGAAATTCCTGATACAGCGGATTCATATTCCTCAATATTTGTACAGCTTCCTTGATCTTGTCTGCTGTCTGGTCAATTTCCTCTGCTGTATTTTCTTCCGAGAGTGTTATTCTGAGTGTTCCGCGTGCTTCCTCCTGCGTCAAACCCTCTGCAAGCAAAACGTGTGATGGCTGCGCCGATCCGGATGTACAGGCAGCACCGCCCGCCACATAGATCCCCTGCTCTTCCAGCAGAATCAGCAGTGATTCACTTTCGACAAATTGAAAACTAAATGAGGCATTGCCGGCCAGACGGTGATTTCTGTCACCATTGAGTCTGGCATATGGAATCTCCGTCAAAATCCGGTGAATCAGATGGTTCCGCAGTCCGCGAATATATGTCTGTCGTTCTTCGAGATTTCTTTCTGCAATTACAGTTGCCGCTCCAAATCCGACAATACCCGGCGTATTCAATGTTCCGCCCCGCCTGCCGCGTTCCTGTGAACCGCCGTGGATGAGCGGATCAATGCTGACACCGTTTCTGATATACAGTATGCCGGTTCCCTTTGGTGCGCCTGATTTATGACCGCTGGCACTGAGCAGATCAATGTTCATTTCGGCTACATCAATTCTCTCGTGCCCATATGCCTGAACCGCATCCGTATGAAAGATGATCCCGTTCCTGCGGGCCAGTTCTCCGATTTCCGCGACAGGCTGAATCGTTCCGATTTCGTTATTTGCGAACATTACAGAGATTAGAATCGTATCCTTCCGAATCGCCTGCTTCAATTCGTCCAGCTTGACTATTCCTCTTTCATCTACCCCGACAATACTGACCTCAAAGCCCTGTTTTTCGAGATATTGGCAGGTACGAAGAACCGCATGATGCTCGATAGCAGAAATAATAATGTGCCTGCCTTTATCCTTCATGGCAAAAGCGGTGCCTTTAATGGCCCAGTTATCCGATTCGCTGCCGCCACTTGTAAAGAAGATTTCTTCCGGATTTGCCCCGATGAATCCTGCAACCGCTTCCCGTGCCTGCTCAACTGCCTTTCTTCCTTCTCCTGCAAAATGACCGGCACCGGAAGGATTCCCGTAATAACGGGCAATATAGGGCTGCATGGCTTTATACACATCTTCGTTAACCCTGGTTGTAGCTGCATGATCCAGATAAATCAATGGTTCTTCTCCTGATTTTCCGCTGATGTTTTTTCCCTGCCGCTGCCCGCCTCGGTCCGGGTATTCCATTCGTCAGAATCTTGTTTCTCAGCGGCATGATCTCCGGAATTTCTTCTCAGTCCGCGCAGTGACTGATGGTTATCAATTCTATCCAGATAACCGGTTATCCCGGTCAGCACCTCCTCTGTCGATGAGTCCACATCAAAGAGAATGACCGCCATCTTTTCCAGCTGTTTCTGAATACTGAATCCTGCTTTCAGGCAGACCAGACACCGGCAGTCCCGGATCAGCTGTAGTTTAGGAAACACAGTCTCCCCGTGAGTACAGAACATGCCGTTCCCGCAGCTTCTCTCAGTATTTCCACAGCTGTTCTCTGTAGGGCAGTTATCCTTCCGGGCGGCAGTGACCTCAGAAGGCACGTATATTCTTTCTTCCATAAACCGGAAATTCTTCCCGTTCACTTCGTATATATCAAAACCTTTCGCGCTTCCAAAGCTCAGATCCACATGAATCCGGTCAGATGAAGCCACAGCAATTCTATAGTTCATACTTTCAGATCCTTTCCCGTATCCGCAAACCGGAGATTCCCTCCGTTCAAGACGCTTCAAACCGCCGCTCTAATTCCATCTCTGAACTGCAACTGAATAGATATCTTCGATCAGACGAATGCCGCCGGAATAACCAGCGTAATGATTGTCAAGAACGACTTTATCCTGTACCGGCCAGGAAATATTCAGATAATTGCCCTTCAGATCTTCAGTCAGTTCCTTTTCATAATAACTTCCGAGAATCAGCGGGTATCCATGATAATCATGTTCTCTGATCTGATTCTGTATCTGATAACCATCCGTCTCAAACCGGACATCGGCCACCACCGAAAACTGTTTGTTTATGACTCTGTTTTCGAGGAACAGATCCGCATACCGTTCAATCAGGTAGTAGTAATAATTTTCATGACTGTTAATCACTGATTCAATTTTTTCGTCACTGACGCCGGCAAACCTGCCAACTGTTCTCAGAAATTTTCCTGTTTCAAACGCTCCGATCGGCAGGGTCGGATAATGGAGAAAAGGTATGTCCAGCTTCTTTTCCATATTCTTCATATTCCTGACCGAAACCCAGGGCGAGACCAGCAGGTTAAACTGGGCTTCCGGAATCCGGTTTATATTGTCAATTCCCCGGTCAAAGCCAAAGATTGTGTTTGGCGTCAGACCCAGCTCCTGAACCAGTTTTTCCAGCTCCCTTAGGTTGCCCAGCCAGAACAAATCCTGATACGGAACGTCAGCCCAGATATTGACCAGGCCCTTCTGCCTGTGATCTGATTTTTTCAGATACTGGTCGGTGATTGCATCAATAATCTGTTCATGGCCCTTGTAATTATTGCCCTTGAAACCAGCTGTCGAGGCATAGATAACAGGCTTGTCCGCATCCGCAAATTCCGATACCACCTCTCCGGTATCGTCACCTACAATTTCCGGAATACACCCTGTAAGCACGACATAAAGATCTGCATCAATAACTTTCAGTGCATTTTCGATCGTGGAATGCAGCTTTTTGGTGCCGCCAAAAACAACATCCTTCTCATTGATACTGGTGCAGGGGAAAATATTGGGTGAAAAATATCCTGAACTTCCTGTATTGTCTGAAAGCTTCTGTGCACACCCCGGTCCGGAATGCAGGATCGGGATAGCCCTTGAAACAGCCTGGACTGTCTGCATGGCGCCCATCGCACACTTATATCTCTGTTTATCCAGCAGTTTTGCCATTATTTACCCGACCTTTCAAGAAATGTCCCGACATCCTGTTTGTACCACCAGTCCGTATAGGGAAGCTTAGTCCGTCTTGCAAGATTCTTTTCGAAACTTCTGTTGCGGATGCTGTCCAGAATCGTATATGCGAATTCCAGTGTGTGTTTATAACCGAAAAGCATATATTCATCGGCAACATAGACAGCCGGTGTCCCGTTTTTAATTGCCCAGACCGTCGATCCGGGATGACGCGAAAGGTACAAATCCGGCTGATATTTGTTTAAAATGTTCATGACTTCAAAATTCTGCTGGTCTGCAACACTCGCTTCAAAATTAATCCCGTTATCCAGCAGATACTTCATGGACGGCGGAACGTCTCCGTTTTCGTATTTTTTATCATAATGCCACGCCAGAGCCCATACTACTTCAATACCGAGTTCATTCAGAACCCTCGAGACTTCAAACGTATAACCCGGCCCCATGCCGATTACTGCTTTCAGTCCCTTTAATTCTTTTTTCACTTCTTCGATCTGCGGCAGATAAATGGCTCGCTGTTCGTCCAGATACTCTTCGATGCGGTCGCTTCTTCCTGTAACTCTGCCAATCTCCCGCAGCCAGGTTTCAAAACCGGTGATCCCGCACTGGTTAATACTTCTTATATATGGCACACCATATTTTTCTTCCAGGGTATTGCCCAGATAGTTTCCGAGTGTTCCGCAGACACAGGTTGTAGCCAGAGACTCCGAGATATGGGAAAGCTCTTCTACCGACGAATTACAATACAGGAAAACCGGTTCAAGGTCGAAGCGGCTGAACATTTCCACAATTTCCGGTCTGGCACTTTCAAAGAAATTTTTAAAATTGATTTTATTCGTCTTTTTTTCCGGCGGCTGGACAATAGAAGACAGAACCGCATGGTCGGCAATATCAAACCCTGTTGCCCAGATCCTCGATTTAAACCCTTCGCAGTGAACAGCTGCCACAGGAACACTAATCTGCTCCTTCACTTCTTCCACAACACTGTCGATATCTTCGCCGATTATCCCGGTCGCACAGGAGCTGGTCACAAAAATCGCACGGGGATGATACCTTTCGTTGACCTCAAGAACAATCTGACGCAGCTTTTCTGTGGAACCGAATATAGTATCATTTTCATTCATATCGGTTCCGACATAGACTGTGTTGTTGGTAACCCCTCGTTTCCTGGCCATTACTTTGTCCAGATAATAGGCATTTGCACTGGCAACTGAGCAGCCCGCCGGGCCGTGATGGATTATGGCCACATCCCGAATGGCAGAAAGCTGATTGAGTGCACAACTGGACAGGCAGGTGCTGGACTGCGAAAAGCAGCGTGCACAGCCTTTCAGAGTACCGCATTCGCTTTGCTCTGCCAGATCTTCCAGAGAGCCGATATAACCGGTAATAGAGCCGATGCGGTTCTCTCTGGTTGCTACATTGGAATTGTTAAGATTTACAGTCATAACGCACCTCTTCTATTCAAACAGATTGGTCGACAGGTAACGGAGCCCTGTATCCGGAAATATCGCGACAATCTTTTTTCCTTTATTTTCCGGTCTGGCTGCGACCTGTGCTGCCGCATACAATGCCGCTCCGGATGAGGTGCCTACAAGCACGCCGTCTGTCCTGGCAGCATCCCGGGCAGCCTGGAAAGCGTCAGCTGCTTCAACCTCAATCACCTCGTCATAAATATCCAGATTCATGGTGTCCGGAACGATCTCCGCAGGTACCCCATCGAACGGATGAATGCCTGTAATCTCTTCGTCGGGAACAGGTTTTTCTTCACTCGGCAGCGAACCAGGTCCCGGCTGCACTGCGACAATATGAATATCCGGATTCTTATCCTTCAAATATGCACCCGTCCCTGAAACAGTTCCGCCGGTGCCGGCACAGGCAACCAGGATATCCACCTGTCCGCTGGTGTCCTCCCAGATTTCAGGTCCTGTCGTTCTTCTGTGCGCTTCCGGATTAGCTGGATTTGAACACTGGTCGATAAAATAAATATGATCTTCATGATCAAGCACATTTTCCTTCAAGTCCTTAATCGCGGCGATAAAATCACCGTTGGTAAGGTCCAGCGTTTCCTGAATCGCCGGTTCTTCACTAAACCTGACAGTCTTGCCGCCAAAAGCATGAATCACTTTAAACCGTTCTTCGCTTACCTGGTCCTGTATATAGACTCTGAACGGATAGCCTTTGGCCGCTGCGATGGCAGCCAGCCCGATACCTGTATTGCCGCTTGTGGTTTCGACAATTGTATCCCCTGGTTTCAGCAGTCCTCTCTTTTCCGCATCTTCGATCATCGCGAGCGCAATCCTGTCCTTAACACTCTGATTCGGATTAAAGTACTCGAGCTTGCCAATCACATCCGCCTCCAGCCCGTGCAGCCGGTTGTATCCATTGAGCTGTAAAAGCGGTGTCCGGCCTACCAGCTCTGTTATTGACTGATTAATATGTCCCATTTTTTATTCCTGTTTATCCTGTTTAAAATTCAGATCATTCCTGTTGCTGCATACTGCTTCGTATCGTATTGCCGGTTTCAGATTGTATAATCGTCCGCCAGATCCATCATCCCGTATTCCATAAGAATCTCTTCAAGTCTTTCCTGAGTCATCGGTGTTGGAATCACAAAATTCTTGTTGTCGATCAGTGCCTGTGCCAGATTCCGGTATTCCTGAGCCTGATCGGAATCCGGTTTGTACTGTATAACGGTTTGTTTGTGAATTTCCGCATGCTGGACCACATTGTCCCGCGGGATAAAATAAAGGAGTTCGGTGCCAAGCTCTCTGGCAAAGGCCCGCAGCAGATCCAGTTCCCTGTCTACATTTCTGGAATTACAGATAATTCCTCCCAGCCTGACTCCGCCTGTTTTCGCATATCTGCGGATTCCCTTGGAAATATTGTTAGCCGCATACAGGGCCATCATTTCACCGCTGGCGACAATATATATTTCCTTCGCCTTTCCTTCACGGATAGGCATTGCGAAGCCTCCGCAGACAACATCCCCGAGAACATCGTAAAAGACGTAGTCAAGATCGTCCGTATAAGCTCCCAGACTTTCCAGCATATTAATGGAGGTGATAATAC
This sequence comes from Eubacteriaceae bacterium, assembly GCA_050945075.1. Classification (GTDB taxonomy): domain Bacteria; phylum Bacillota; class Clostridia; order Eubacteriales; family Eubacteriaceae; genus UBA7485. The sequence continues at coordinate 26,740 of JBMNSG010000004.1, forward strand.
CGCGGCCGGCACAGCCGACTCCCGGTTCCGGACCTCCGGATTCCACACATTTTGTTCCCCCGTATCCATCCTTCATAATCCGTTCCAGTGAAATATCATCGCCTTCTTCACGGATCGTATCGAGTACCGTTTTCTGCGCCAGTCCGCCAAGCAGAAGCCTGGTGGAGTCTGCCTTGGGGTCACAACCGACGACCATGACTTTTTTCCCGTGTTCACATAATCCTGCGGTAAGATTCTGGGTTGTTGTCGATTTACCAATACCGCCTTTTCCGTATATTGCTATCTGTCTTAATGCTGCCATTGTTTTTCCTTCTCTTTTTTCTGTTTCGGACGACCGGCTTTCTGCATGAAACCTCTTTTAATGCCGATATCCGGTGCTCATGCTGTTTCTGCCGGATCGTCAGGACGGCTCTTCTCCGGTTTTCGTTACAGCCTGTTCAAGAAGCCTCTGTACCTTTGTGTACCGGAGAAGCTTGTCCACAGACTCCGTAATGATCCCCGGCAGTTCACAAGCCGTAATCCCCTGCCGTTCCAGCTTTTGTCCGGCACGTCCGCCAATCCGGCTTACCAGGACATATTGGCAGTCTGAGATCTGCTGGATGGTTTCTGTTAACCGGTTGTCTTCATGATCTCCGTTACTGCAGACCGGCACCACATGACGTTCTTCCTCCAGCTCGATCGATCCGCTTTCTTCATCTGCATTTAAAATATAGAAGATATCTGTTTTTCCGAAATGCTGATTCACCAGTTTTCCGTCTGTTGATGCTGCTGCGATTTTAACCATGTGAAAATGTCTCCCTGACGGCCTGGCGTTTCTGATAAATACGATCGCCCACTTCTGTTTCCCCGGGTATCCCGACTGCATCGGCCCGGCATCTCTGACAATGTCTGAAAACGTCAATATACTGTCCAGCCCGTGTCCTGGCTGCATCAATTTCTGCGCAGCTGGGTTCCCGGCAGTCCCTGAGCTTATATTGCGGGATCAGCGGGATGATGTTGTAAAGACTTGCACCAAGGGCGCCCACCGTTTTTGCAATTTCCTCGATATGTGCGCCGTTTATCTCCGGCACCAGCACTGTGTTTACTTTCACAACGATCCCGGCAGTAGTGATCTTTTTGATCCCCTTCAGCTGATTCTCTATGAGAATCGAAGCGCCTTCTGTTCCGGTATATTTCTGACCATGATACAAAATATAGTCATTCAGCTGTGCTTCGATCTCAGGATCGACCGCGTTGACAGTAACGGTCAATGTGTCTACTCCCACATCGATAATTTCATCTGCCCGTTCGTACAGCAGCAGCCCGTTGGTGCTCATGCATTTTATAAGCTTTGGAAAATACCTGCCAATGAGCCGGAATGTGTCAAGCGCATAGTCCGTGGCCAGAGTATCTCCGGGTCCTGCAATCCCTGCTACTTTAATTTCAGGACACAGCTCCAGCGCTTTCCGGACGATTTCTACTGTCTCTTCCGGTTTTACAATTTTGCTGGTCACGCCTGGTCTCTGTTCCACATCGTTGAGCGAGCGATCACAGAAACGGCAGGCGATGTTACAGCCCGGGCATACCGGCAGATGAATCCGCCCGGCATGATTGCGCTGACCTCCGAAGCAGGGATGCGATTGCTGTAAATTTTTATAGGTATTACTCATGATTCTCCAGTCTGATTCTGAATCTGCTCAATAACATCTGTTTCTTTAATTGCTGAACAACGGCGTGGACAAATAGCGGTCACCGGAATCCGGCAGCAGAACTACAATGTTTTTCCCTTTATTTTCAGGGCGTTTCGCCAGAATTGACGCAGCCTTCAGTGCCGCTCCGGATGAAATTCCGACAAGAATTCCTTCCGACAGGGCGAACGCTTTTCCTTCGGCAAAAGCATCCTCATTCTGAATCGGTATAATTTCATCAATCAGTTCAAGATCCAGTACTTTCGGTACAAATCCGGCACCGATTCCCTGAATCTTATGGGGCCCTGCCGTTCCCTGGCTCAGCACCGGACTTGAAGCCGGTTCAACAGCCACAATGCGGACCTCCGGATTCTTTTCTTTGAGATACTCTCCAACCCCGGTGATCGTGCCCCCGGTTCCAACTCCCGCTATAAAGAAGTCTACATTTCCGCCTGTCTGTTCCCATATTTCAGGACCCGTCGTGGCCTTATGCACTTCAGGATTTGAAGGATTATCAAACTGTCCCAGAATCACTGCACCTTCAATTTCCTGTTCGAGCTCTTTTGCTCTTGCAATGGCCCCTTTCATGCCTCTGGCCCCTTCTGTAAGCACAATTTCTGCACCGTACGCTTTCAGTAAATTTCTCCGTTCCACACTCATGGTATCCGGAAGTGTCAGAATGGTTTGATAGCCCAGTGCAGCCGCAACGGCTGCCAGACCGATTCCCGTATTTCCACTGGTTGGTTCAATAATAGTGGCACCGGGTGTTAAACGTCCCTGTTCCTCCGCGTCCCTGATCATTCCCAGTGCAATTCTGTCCTTGACTGAACCGGCTGGATTCAGATACTCCAGCTTTGCCAGGATACTGGCATCCGCCAGCCCCTTTACCTTGCTGTAACGGTTAAGTTTCAAAAGCGGTGTATTTCCAATTAACTCCAGTGAGCTTTCCCTGATATCCGACATGTCTGATTCCTTTCTTTTCCAATGTCTCGTTCATAAATTCGGTGACTGACTTGTATTCTCCATAACCCCTGCCAAACAAGCGATCCGGCAAGAGCCGCTGTTCCGACTGTTTTCTGCTATAAAAAAAACAGATGCCATCACGACACCTGTCCTTTCCAGACGGTTCAGGTACATGATCCGCACGACAATCAAGTAGTATTCGCATGACAATCCATACAGCAGCAATTTGCATTCATCATATGTTCTTTCATCATTTTCATAGTCATGATTCTCGTCCTTTTTCAATACCTAGTATTCCTATATGCTTTATATGTTTTAAACGTTATGGCTATTATAAAAAATCCGGATTCAGCTGTCAATCATTTCGGCTGATCCGGGTTATCGTAAAAATCTGGAACCGGTTATCTGATTTTCTTATAACCGGTATTTGTCAGTATATCAGGCAGTATTTTCAGCTAAAACCTTCGTTACTCTGACATCTTTTCTGTCGTTTTGTCTGTAATTTCAGTCGTTTTGTCTGTAATTTCAAAAGAAGAAAAAGCCTGAAGAAGATCTTCGAGCAGATCCTCCTGGTCTTCAATCCCGGCAGACAGCCTCAACACCCGGTCGGTAATACCGTTTCTAAGCCTGACTTCTTCCGGAACATCGACATGGGTCTGTGTCACAGGGTATGTCAGCAGCGTTTCGGTACCGCCCAGACTTTCCGCAAACGGGATAAGTTTTGTCGCGGTCAGCAGATGCAGGGCCAGCTCCCGGCTGCTGACTTCAAAGGTCACCATACTTCCAAATCCACTAGCCTGCGAGCGGCAGATATTGTAGCTTTCCGTTCCGGGAATACCCGGATAAAACACCTGTAATACATCTTCTCTGCCCCTCAGGAAGCCTACAATTGCCTGAGCATTTTTTTGTGATTTTTCCATCCGCACGGGCAGTGTTTTAATCCCGCGAAGGATAAGCCAGCTGTCAAAAGGAGGCAAAGCTGTTCCGATGGTTTTAATCAGAAATCTCAGTCTGTCTGAAATCTCTTCAGAACCGGTTACCAGAAATCCAGCCAGAGTATCATTATGCCCTCCCAGGAACTTGCTTCCGCTGTGAATAACAATATCCGCACCCAGCTCGAGCGGTTTCTGAAAATACGGAGACAGAAAGGTATTGTCGACAATCAGAAGCAGATTATGTTTCTTTGCAATCTCCGCAGCTTTACGAATATTAATAACCCGCATCATGGGGTTGGTGGGTGTCTCGAGATAAACGGCTCTGGTTTCCTCGCGGATATAGTCTTCAATCCGCTCATGTGAACAGTCAATATGACTGAAGGCAATGCCATTCTTTTCATTGACATGGTCAAACAGCCGGATTGTCCCGCCGTAGAGATCAGAGTCGGTAATCACATGGTCTCCGGGTTTGAACAACTCCATTAATGCACTGATGGCAGCCATCCCTGAAGAAAATGCCAGCGCATCAATACCTCCTTCCAGCGAAGCAACCACATTCTCCAGCTGTTCCCGGGTAGGATTCTGAAGTCTGCTGTAGTCATATCCTGTACTCTGTCCCGGCGCCGGGTGTTCGAATGTAGCAGTCTGATAAATTGGAAAACTGATTGATCCTGTTCGGTCTTTATCAAATTTTTTCCCATTTCCGTAAATACATCGTGTTGCAAATTTTCTGCTCACAGCTATCTGTCCTTTCGATTATCTGTTGATCTGATTCAATCGAATGTACCCGGGACCCGGGCAAGAGCCGTGTCGCCTTTCGATTGTCCTGTCTTTTAATTCTATATTGCTCTCCGACACAGCCGGTATGACATTCTTCTTAGAACCGGTTATACAAAAAACTGATAGAGCCGTTTTTCCATTTGCCCGCGTCATGATTTTTCCACGCGTTATGACAGGGCCGGCTCAGGTATCTGATACCAAACATTTCTTGAACACCTATATTTCCTGTGGTATGATAGGTTATCAAATCGGTTGATTTTACAGTAAGGAGGTTCAGACTTTGAAAATATCTACAAAAGGACGCTACTCATTGCGGATGATGGCCGATCTGGCTCAGCATTACCATGAAGGATTTACAGCACTAAAAGAAATTTCTGCGCGGCAGAATATCTCAAAAAAATACCTGGAACAGATTGTTCCACTGTTAAGCCGGAATAATCTGCTGCATGCCAACAAAGGGCATATGGGCGGTTATCAGCTGTCCCGGCGTCCCTGTGACATTACGGTACGGGAAATACTGGAAAGTGCGGAAGGCAGTCTGGCCCCGGTTGCCTGTATGGATAATGCACCCAATCTTTGTGAAAATGCAGAAGACTGTCTCACGCTCCCTGTCTATAAGGGGCTCTACGACGTCATTCTTGAATATCTGAATGGTATCACTCTTCAGGATATGATTGACAACCAGCCTGATAACTGCGAATACTATATTTAAAAAAGGAGCATAAACCGGAAAATCCTTCCGGTCTATGCCCCTTTTTTTCTTAAAAGTTCAATATATTTCTGTCCCGGAACACTAAGCGGGATATCCTTGCGCTTTACATAACCTATCGTCATCTTTTCACGGGTATCAAAAGGTACCGATACAAAATCATTGCCATTTAATCCTTCGCTTATAATGCCCGAACATAAAGTGTATCCGTTCATGCCTGACATCAAATTGAGCATAGTGGCCCGGTCGTCAGTCTTTATGACCTGCCGGTAATTGAGCGTGCTTAATACTTCTTCCGCAAAATAAAAAGCATTTCTGTCTCCCTGTTCAAACGAAAGGCACGGATATTCGTTCAATTCCTCAAAACAGATCCGGTCCCTGCCTGCCAGCGGATGCGATTTGCTCAGGTAGACTGAAATCCCACACTCAAACAGTGCGGTAAACTGAAGATGGTTCTCCGAAAATATTTTTTTCAGGACCTTTTCATTAAAATCATTCAGAAACAAAATACCTACTTCACTCCTGAGGTTTTTTACATTTTCAATCACTTCATACGTTTTGACTTCATGAACCGTCAGCTCATACTCATCTGCAGCCAGCAGAGCAGCTAACTCGATAAAGGCTTCTACTGCAAAAGAATAATGCTGCATAGAAACGCTGAACGTCTTCTTCGACTGCTTTTCCTCAATATATCTCTGGCTGATAAGCTCATTCAGCTCAACCATCTGCCGGGCATAACTTAGAAATTCCTCCCCTTCTGTCGTCAGGGTAATCCCGCGGTTGCTCCTGATAAATAATTCTGTATGAATCTCCTCTTCCAGTTCTCTGATCGCGCCGGACAGGGCCGGCTGCGAAACGAAAAGTGCCGAGGCTGCTTTATTCATTGATTTAGTATCTGCGATTTTAACTGCATAGATTAATTGTGTCAAAGTCATGGGACGACTCCTTCTGCTAAAGTCTGAATCTGCCAGACAAGACTGCCAGCTCCTTCTTTTGATCTGGTTGAACAGTCTTTCAAACAAAAAAACGGGACCGAAAAATTTCGATCCCGGATTATTTACAGATATCCCTGGAAAATCAGTCTCTTACAGTAACTGAATCAGTCAGGATAAAATTCACTGAACATTTCTAATGCCAGTATAACCTGGGAATATCCGTGAATCATGCATTCGACAACTATTCTGTTTTACGCAGCTGTATCTTTTCATCGGAAATCCCTCCTGATTTATAACCTACTAATTCTATATGTTTTGTATACATTGAATTATAAGGCTGGACAGACTTCACGTCAATCAGTTTTTCATACTATTATTCATCTACTCGTTTTTCCCGCTGATGTCAGTGTTTATCCAACATCCAGATCCGTATTGTCTGCCAGTACCACCAGCCCCGGATAACGGGTTTTGTCCTGAAATTCAGGCAGCAGGCGCTTTCGGAAATCAAGGGTCAGGACCTTGTCTTCAGGATAACGACCTTCCCCGCCTTCATACAGATTCAAATAAACCCGCCTGAACAGCGAAAGTGCTGTGGCAATATCTGTACGAAGCTGTGCTTCTGTCTGACCCTGCATCCCGTACAGGAGGCAGCATTCCTCATAGATAGCGGCTATATCCTCCGGCATCACATCTTTGCCAATTCCCTTGATCATGATGTCTTCGCGGAAGTCCCGGTCAAAGGTTTCAATTCCGATACGCGGGCTCAGCCGGAGGCCTTGAGCAGCCAGCTGTGCTTTCAGCAGTCTGGTTCTTTCTGCATAGGCCCAGTGCGTTTCGGTGCTGAGCTCGCAGATTCCGTTTTTCCGGCAGCATTCAAGTATTTCAGCACGGGTCTCTTCCGGCAGCTCGAACCAGGAACCGGAGTTAATGACCGTCAGTCTCCCTGTTTCACCGGTTACCTGTGAGAGCACTGCTGTGTTCAGAATGGTTGTCCGTTCATCGCAGTCACTGTCCAGGTAATAATTGCAGAAGCTGCATTTTTTCCAGAAGCATCCTCTTCCCTGCAGCAATACTATTTCGGTATCCGGCTCATTAGCCGGCCTGCAGGCATAACGTGAACCGATTTCCACAGTCAGTTTTCCTCCGGCAGTCCCAGCGCGCTGCGCCAGGCGGCTTCCTTAAAACCTGGGATCACCGTATCCCCTGTTATCAGCAGCGGCCGTTTGATGAGCATTCCGTCCGAAGCAAGCAGCGCTGTTTTTTCCGCTGGTTCCATTGTACCCAGCTTGTCCTTCAAGCCCAGTTCCCGGTATCGCATGCCGCTGGTATTGAAGAAACGACGGTCCGGCAGTCCGGACTTTTCGATACAGGCTGTCAGTGTTTCGGCCGATGGCGGATCCTTCACAATATCAATATAATGATAAGAGATATCGTGATCATCCAGAAATCCGACGGCTTTTCTGCACGTCGAGCATTTCGGATAACAGTAAACCGTCACTTCCTGTTTATTCATACCGCTTCTTCCTCTTCAGATTCCGGAACATCCAGAATATAATCGTGGATGACCTTTGCTACCGCATTTTCATTATTGGTGACCGTGACAACATCTGCAATTTCCTTAACATGCGGAAGCGCATTGCCGACAGCCACGCCCAGGCCTGCCATTGTCAGCATCTGAATATCGTTGTTGCTGTCGCCTACAGCGATACAGGATTCGAGCCCGTTCCCGAGCACCTTGCATACACCTTTCAGCGCTGCCCCTTTACTGCACTCTTTATTCATGGATTCACCGTTGCCTTCAGCGGATTCGATAACTTCCATACCCGTTTCTTCACGGAGACGTTTGAAGATCGCTTCCCTGTCTTTATCATTACGGATAAAGAAATTAAATTTTTCCACGTGTCCGTTTTCAACAATGTCCATATATTCTTCTTCAGAAACAGGATGGACATTATGATGGAAAAACTCCCAGTAGGCTTCCGGAATATAATCTTCCAGATGAGCATACTTGTCAGCGGCAACGACTGATCTTCCGCCTGTGTACATTTCTGCAAAAGTATCATAGTCCGTGAATATCTGATGTGCGATTTCTTTGTCTTCCCGGTTAATCGGAATCTCAACGATCGTTTCATTGGTCTTTACATCTGCCACTCTGGCGCCATTGGAGGTAATTGCATACTGAATACCGGGGATTTCAGTAATTTCCCGCGGCAGCAGACTCTGGGTCCGTCCGGTCGCCGGCAGTACCGTCACACCTGCTGCGATTGCATCTTTAATCGCCTGCAGATTTTCGCTGCTCAGTTTCACATCGCTTGAGAGCGTTGTCCCATCCATATCGAGCGCTAACACTTTATATTTCATCTGTTCTCCTGTTTTCTTTCTTGTATGAATCATGATCCGGAACGGATCGTTTTCCTGCTTTTCCCGTTCCTGACAGTGCCTCTTTAGCTGTCAGGGGATTATTACCGCTTTTCTTCAGTCAGGCGTAAATCTCCCTGCAGGAATATCTTATCATCAGTTCCGGCAAAAAGATTTTTGTTCATAATTGTAATCTTTTTCTATTTTGGAGCTTTCCCCGGACCACGGGTATATTCATATTAGTTTGAATGTAAAGGAGAATGATATGCAGCACGAAGAAGCCTCAGGCAAAACCCGCAAGAAGTCCCTGACATTCTGTCTGTGGACCGGTTCGAAAAGAAACACTGTAAACACGGCAACGGGCATGGAAAATGCAGACATGGAAAAGATCATGGTCCCTGTAAAGGACACAGACACGGCGGACACGGACACAGTCAGATTTACCGCCAGCTGCACTGCCTGATGTTCCTGAGCGGTATCTCGGTCGGGCTGTCCAGTGCAGCACTGGCACTGTTCCTGAACCATCTGAATCATGAACACGACGAAGGTTAGTCAGAACAAAGTAAAACGCAGACAGATCAAAAAAAATACCCCGGAAACCCGGGGCATTTTTGAATAACAGATCAGGAAGCAGAATAATAGGAAAGCTTGTCGCGCAGTGCCGATTCCGGCTGCAGGCCGACAATTGTTTCAACAACTTCACCGTCTTTGAATATCTTCATAGTCGGAACGCTCATGACTCTGTACTGAGCCGCCAGCTGCTGACTCTGGTCGATATCCACTTTATATATTTTGACTTTGCCTTCAAATTCCGGGGCAAGTTTTTCGAGTACCGGCGCCAGAGCTTTACATGGACCACACCATGTTGCAAAAAAGTCTACAAGAACGATACCCTTGCTGTCCAGTACAAGATTCTGAAAATCGCCTGCATTAATTACTTTAGCCATAATAATCTCCTGTCTTTATGATTTTGATCAGACCGTCAATCTCGGTCATACCCTGAGTATTCTGCTCAGGTTTCACAGCATCGGTTCCCGGTATACCGACAAAACCGATCATCTCGGCGTTGAAATCAGGGATCCAGTACTTATATACCCCTTTTAATCCGGCAAACTGCTCCGGATAGGGTCTTGATCCGCCGATATGGACTGCCGCAAACCCCTTTTTCCTGATGCTGTTCTTATCCTTTAAATTGTACAGCATCTGACATCTGTCAATCAATGCCTTCAGTCTGGAGGGAAACGAAGTAAAGTAAACCGGTGCCACAATCAGTACCAGGTCTGTATTCAGAAGCTGCTGATAAATCCGGTCCATATCATCGTTTTTGATGATACATTCTCCCTGATGATCCAGGCAGTAATCGCAGCCGATACAGGCCTCAATCCGGACCCTGTTCACATCGATTACAGTAACTTCTTCGTCACTCAGATGCTCCAGAATGGAATTAAAAAGCCTGGAGGTATTGCCGTGTTCATTGTTGCTGCCCATGATTGCGAGTATTTTCATTCAGACCTCCATTTCATTCCGCTTTTAATTATTATCCAGTTTCACGGCTCATTATCACAAATGAACCTGAATTTAAACAATTGTCTGTAATAAAAAAGACCCTGGCATCGTTGGATGATGCAGGGTCAATGTATTAGTCTTCCGGTGCAATTGCTTCAACCGGACACTGTTCTGCACATGTGCCGCAGTCAATGCATGTTGATGCGTCGATTTCGTAGATAGAACCTTCGGAAATCGCTTCAACCGGACATACATCTGCGCAGGAACCGCAGGCGATGCAGGCGTCTGAAATAACGTAAGCCATTCTGGTACCCCTTTCTTTATAACTGGCTATATTATAGCCCAGCACATCAAAAGATAAAAGTTATTTCGTATGTCTTTTTTTGCGTTGACCGTTATAATTTCTTCCGCGGCCCCTGTTTGCGTGATTCTGGTCGTTTTTGTCGTCCTTTTTTTCTTCCGGTTTCTGCCGGGGTGCGACATTTTTCTTATCCGGCCGGTCCGGATATGTATCCGCATCACGCTTGAAGGTTTCGATCTCATCAAGGGTAAAACTCTTGATTTCAATTTCGTCCTTCTCGTTTTTGACCTTGGCCAGCACCCGTTCTTCAAGTGTTTTGAGCTTGAAAACTTCTGCCGGTCCGTCCGGTGTCTTGAAACGCCATCCGATTCTGGGCAGCTTCTTGGAAATTTCTTCGTAATACGCTTCTTCGTAAGTCAGACAGCAAAGCAGTCTGCCGCAGATTCCGGATATCTTTGAAGAATTCAGTGAAAGGTTCTGTTCCTTGGCCATTTTAATCGAAACCGGGAAAAACTCGCCAATCCACTCCGAACAGCAGCAGGGTCTGCCGCAGATCCCGACACCATTGAAGTTCTTGGCTTCATCCCTTACACCGATCTGACGAAGCTCGATGCGCACCCGGAATTCTGATGCCAGATCCTTGACAAGATCCCGGAAATCAACCCGGCCTTCCGCCGTAAAATAGAAAACAATCTTCTTTTTATCAAAGGTATATTCAACATCAATGAGCTTCATCTGAAGCCCGCGATGACGGGCGCGTTCCATGAAGACTTCGCGCGCATGTTTTTCCTTTTCCTTCAGCTCCTGATAATCCCGCTTGTCTTCCGGCGTTGCGCGCCTGAGAACCGGTTTTAATGTTCCCTGAATATCCTCTGCCGGTATTTCCCGGATTGTGTAGGCAATTTCACCATATTCCCGGCCCTTGGCCGTTTCGACAATCACGTGATCCTTGAGTTCGAGCTGAATTTCTCCCGGATCGAACTGATATATTTTTCCGACGGGCTTAAAGCGCACGCCGACTACTGATTGTGTCATCTATATTAACTCCGCTAGTCTGTATTTTGATCAGGCAGCGTTCCCACTGCAATCTTAAATTTATATTATATTGCAGATTGTCCATCAATTCAAACAATATGCTCTGCAGAACGGCGATTGAACCGGTCATTTCCGGGCTGTCCAGCATACGCTGATGCAGCTCTTCCGAGAAACACCGCAGTCCCAGCTCTGAAGTTTCCGGATTTTCCGAACAGATTTCTGCCAGTTTGAATACGCTGCTTTTCCTGCCCGATATCACACTGTGAAAGAGTGTTTTCATTTTCGCGAGCTGCGCACTCTCTTCCGGTTTTTCCAGCTGGCGGATTGCCTGCGCCGGTGTTACGGCTTCTGCTGCAGGCGGCAGGTTGAGATCCGCAAGCACCTGGTTGGTTTCTCCCATAGTGAGCCCGCCAAAAGGTATCTTTTCACAACGGCTCAAGATAGTCGGAATAATTCTGTCGGAATGGGCAGTGACCAGGACGAACAGGTTGTTTTCCGGAGGTTCCTCCAGCGTCTTTAACAGCGCATTCTGGGCTTCTGTAGTCATCGCATCTGCATGATCGATCAATATACCCCGGCAGCCCGCTTCCAGCGGTTTAACCGTAACCTGGCTGATAATATCACGGATCTGGCTTATTTTAATGCTGCCCTTCTGCATATCAACAAACAGAAAGTCGGGATGTTTGTTCTCAGTCACCCGTCTTGCTGCTTCTTCGGGAGCAGCCGCGCGGGAGGCAATCATTTCCGACAGGAATTCGACCGCCAGTTTCTTTTTACCGGTTCCTTCTGTTCCGCTGAACAGATAGGCGTGTGAAACCTGATCTGTCCTGATCTGTTTTTCCAGGATCTGTTTCTGTTTCTGATGACCCCGGACCGTTTCAAACATCTGTTTTCACCGTTGTGTCCGGGTTGTTCAGGTAGCTGATCGTCTTCTCGAGAAGCTCGTCTCCGATATCCCCGATTGAACGCAGTCTTCTGCTCTGGTCTGTACATTCGATTTTAGTCCAGCCGTATTTTTCGATAAGCCGGGCCGCACCGGCAGCCGACCGGGCCAGGTAGCCGGTATCCGCTTCATGAATATCTTCTTTTTCACCGGATGCTGCAGCCCTGGCATCGATAAGCGCACTCGATATTGTCACAGGAATATCCAGATAAAAAACCAGATCCGGTCTGGGTATGCCCAGCTGTTCGTATTCAGTCCGTTCCAGCCAGTCGAGAAAAGCATCCTGCTCTCCGCTGTCCGGGATTTTTGAAGCCTGATGGATCATATTGGAGGTTGTGTACCGATCCGTGATCAGAATTCCTCCCTGACGATAAAACTCCCCGAAATCGCGCATCCAGGCATCATACCTGTCTGCTGCGTAAAACAGAGACGCTGCATAGGGATTGACATCATCCGGCTTCTCTCCGTATTCACCGGCGAGGTAACGGCGGATCAATATTGAAGCATCATCCTGATACCGGGGAAAAGTCAGGCGTCTGACCTTATAGCCCTTTTCCTTGAGCGCCATCGTCAGCCGTTTGCTCTGTGTTTCTTTTCCGGAACCGTCAGTTCCTTCTATTGCAATGATTGTTCCCATTTAAGCTCCCTGTCAGCCGCGGTTTTCAGAGAAACCGCCGTCTGTGACTGTTTCTATTTCCGGGCCCTGTTCTGTGATCCTGAGCCCGACCGGTTCTTCGCCGCTTTTCAGAATTCCGGCGATCGTCTCTGTAATCTCTGCCGTGATTTCCGCTCCCGGAATCAGAACCGGAATTCCGGGCGGATACGGGATGACAAATCCGGCACTGACATGACCTGCAGACCCGGACAGCCTGGTCCAGCAGGAATCACTGCGGACAGCAGCACCAGGTGCCAGCTTCAGAGTAAAACCGGATAAATCCGCCGCTGCAGGCCGGCTGCATTCTGATTGAACTGCGGCTTCAGTGATTTCTGAATTTCCTGCGGTTTTGAACGTTTCTATGATTGTTGAAGTTTCTGCCGTCTCTGAAGTTTCTGCCGTCTCTGTAGCTCCTGTGGCTTTTGTATCCACAGAAAGGTTCAGCCAGTAGACCGCTTCTTCGAGTACATCCAGATCTTCTTCCGTTGTATGGATCCCTGCCATCATCAGAATTTCATGTTTGTGAACCGCTTCCGCAATCAGGCCAAAACGATCATGCAGAATAGTCTCGTCCCGGAAGCCGTCATCAGTGGCAAACAGCCATTTAACGGCATCAAACTGCTCAGAGGGTCTGATCAGCCTGAAAGCTTCCTGTCCGGTCTGACTGTCATACAGTGCCTCCCAGCGGCGTTCAATTTCCGAAAAGACTTCTCTGCCGCTTTCAGCTGCTTCATCAACAGCCTCTTCAATACTCATCATCTGAAGATAGGACGGCGAGGAGGATTCAATCATGGCCAGCAGCTTCTGCATCCGGTTTTTGAAATGCAGGCTTCTGAGATGGAGAACCGAGCTCTGGGTCATGGCAGAAAGCGTCTTATGCGTACTCTGAACGGTAAAATCCGATCCTGAAGCTACGGCGTCTTCATGACCGGTAAAATGCAGGTGAGCCCCGTGCGCTTCGTCTGTAATCAGTGTTTTGCCATGTCGGTGCGCCGCTTCTGCGATGCCCGCCGTTTCCGAAAGGCAACCGGAATAATCTGGAGATACGATCAGGATCCCGTATACATCCGGATAGCGTTCAAACAGTTCTTCCGCCTGCGCAGCTGTGACTACCGCTCCTGCAGCCGCTGTCTGCGGCCGGTAAAAGACCGGCTCGATTCTGCCAAAGGACAGACCGGCATACACGCTTCTGTGTGCATTGAGCGGGATCAGAAGGCGCCCGCCTTCAGGACAGGCACAGAGCATGGATGCGATAATCCCGGCTGTGGTCCCGCCCGTGAGCATAAAGCTCGCTGCCGCTCCGTATATACGGGCAATCTTTTCCTGTACCTGCTCAATCACATCCTGCGGGTCATGCAGATTATCCGAACCCGGAATCTCTGTGAAATCCAGGCGCATATCTGCGGGCTGCCAGCTTTTCCCTTTATGTCCGGGCATATGGAAGCGGCAGCGGTCTTCTTCCGCAAGCTGCTCCAGTCTTGTCCTTAACAGTGATGCTTCGTTCTTTACTGGTTTTTTCATCAGTTCTGTACGGAATACAGGGATGCATCCCTGTTTTTCTGATCAAAGATATTGTTATAGAGAACATATCTGTAATCCGTAATTTCCTGAGCCTGTTCTCCTTCCAGACTCTGGTAGCTCTCGTAATTTCCCTGGGCATCCACAACGCCCTTTTTATCAATGACCGGGAATTTCCGGTACAGCCAGGCCAGATACTGCTGATAAGGTGTTACAGTGGTTCCGGACGCTTCGGTGAAGAGGGTACCCAGATAATTAACGCTCATCTGATCGTAGGTTTCTTCCGGTATATCGTAATTGGCCCAGATCACAAAAGGTGTGATCTGCTGATTCTGCTGCTGTTCCGGCGTCCAGTCGCCCGATGAGGAACCGGTCAGTGCTTCATAAAAGCCTTCGTCCAGCTTAGGCTGATGATCCCCGAACATGACAATAATGACCGGGCGGTCCTGATCCTGAAAATACCGGATCAGTTCTCCAAAATCTTCATCGCTGGCTTTAACCAGTGACATATACTGATCCGCTTTTGAAAATCCCGACGGATTGGTAATGGTAACCCGATCCAGGTTGTTATAAGACTGATCGTAGCCGCCATGATTCTGAATAGTCACATCAAATGCAAAAAACGGATTCTGATCCAACTTATACTTGTCGATAATCTTCTGATAGGTTGCCCGGTCAGAATAGAAATTATCACGCCGGATCTCGCTTCCCGCAAAGGCGTCACGGCTGATAAAGTTGTCAAAGCCCAGTTTCGGGTAAGTGTTAACCCGGTTCCAGTTCTGCGGATTATCTCCGTGAATCGCTTCTGTGGAGTAGCCCTGTGCTTTCAGACTGCCTGCCAGACTTGAATTCCCGTCTTTTACGTAAAGCTCATAAGCTCTGGCATTGTCTGCAAACAGAATGGTGGAATTCCCGGTCAGGAACGTATATTCGGTATCGGAAGTACCGCCTCCGTAAACTTCAGTGTACAGGTTCCCTTTTATGGTATTTTCAGAAAGCGCGTCAATATTGCTGAAGACGCTGCTGTCCGTTGCAATCTCACCGACCTTGGAAAGATCAGAAAAAGACTCGTTCATGATTCCGATAATAACCGGTTTTGCTCCGTATTTTTGATAATATTCCGGAAAAGCCTGTGCAATGGCCTTGTCGGCATCGTAATCTGCCGGAAGGATGGAATCTCCTTTTCCCTGTTCAATAATTCCCTCTACCTCATCGGCTTTATAGCCTTTGGGAACACTGACATTAATCATTTTCAGATTGATCATGACCGTATACAGATAACCGTTATCTTCCGGCCACCAGGAATAGTAGAATTTTTCAACATCCAGTTTAAAGAAGCCTGTAACCAGTGCCACAGACACCACAGCGGCCAGCAGGCGCATCCGCAGTTTCTTTTTCTTCTCCGCTTTACTCTTGTTGAAAACAGACTCCGGAATTGAGCGGGCACTGAACACAGCTGCTATCCAATACATAATGCCAATGTATTCATTGGCCGTAAGTGAATAGGTATAACCGCCTGCCACCTCTGCTGCAGTACCAGCGGCGTAAACATCCGCCGGCAGCAGGACTCCGCCTTTAAGCTGGTAAACAATGGCGTTGACCAGCCCCAGGGCAAACAGCAGATGCAGCCCCAGTGTCAGTCCGCTTCTGAATCTGCCTGTAATCACACAGCACAGCATGAGAAAAACAATCACAATCCCATAGTTGAGCCAGAAACGGATGATTTCCATACCGATTCCGTCTCCGGGAACATAAAAGCCCGTCCCCATAAACACATCGGTGCCAATCGAAACCATAAAAGCACAGATTACAAAGACCCAGACGGCATAACCCAGCCTGTATCCCGTATCCCCAACCGGGTGATAACCCAGTGCCAGATAGGTCATGGCACAGCACATCATTCCCGGTCCTATATATTCACGCCGGCCGCCCATCGAAACAGCAATCAGGATGACTGCTGCCATAAACAGGACGGCAATGCCGGCACGGATCTGACTTTGTCTGTCAGATTCCAGATAATTTTTATTCATCATGAGACGCTGGCTTCTTCTCCGCTGTCCGCCTGACCAGAAGTATCCTCAGATGCACTCTGCCCGGCAGAATCAGCGGATTCATTTTGTCCGGCTGCATCGAGTGTTTCAGCTGCAGAGGTACTGCCTTCTGACTGAGACTGCTGAGCCGGAACCTTATTCAGACGAAACAGTTCGTCATATCTGTTTTCAGGATCGACCATATTATTAAAGTCGATGATTTTGTAGTCATTGATCAACTGCTGGTACTGTTCCGGCAGATTCTTGTAATGGTAACAGGTCCCGTCATTCGTGATAATACCCTTCCGGTTAATGACCGGAATTTTGCTGTACAGCCAGGCCAGATAATCATTATAGGACGTCTGTTCGAGTCCGGCTGTCTCCAGAACCATGGTTGAGAGATAATTCACACTCATGCGGTCAACTTCCATATGCGGGATATCATAATTGGCCCAGATAATAAACGGCGTCTGCTGTTGCTGCTGCTGTTGTTCGAGGGTCAGATCATCCCGGCTGGAACCCAGACTGTCTTCATAAAAACCATCGGTCAGATTCGGCTGATGGTCTCCGAACATACAGATTACAGTCGGCTCGTCCGTGTTGCTGAAATAGTTGACCAGATCTCCGAAAGCGATATCCGAAGCGCGAATCAGCGAGATAAACTGTTCAGCCTGCGGATAATCCCCTTCCTGTCCGTTGATGGTTACATGTTCCAGATCTCCGTAATCAAGTGCATAACCGCCATGATTCTGCATGGTCAGGTCAAACAGAAACAACGGCGTGTCTCCCTTGTTTTCGTACAGACTGATCACTTTATCATAAGTCGACTTGTCACTGACCATACCGCGGTAAGTCTGAGGATCCTCAAAATCCGAAAGCGAATAAAAATTATCGAAGCCCAGCATCGGGTATACGTTGTTACGGTTCCAGTTTTCCGGAAGCATCGGATGCATGGCATCACAGGTATATCCCTGATCCTTTAATGTGCTGACAAATCCCGGTGTATCATTCCGGACATAAAGCTGGTAAGGTCTGGCACTGGCCGGAACGATAAAAGCAGAATTTCCTGTAAAGAACGAATACTCGGAATCGGCGGTTCCGCCGCCATAGACATCCACATAGAGATTTCCGGAAATTGCATTCTGCTTGATTTCGTTAAAATTATCCAGAACAGGCTGTGATGTATCCAGCTCGCCATAGGTGCTGAGATCGGTAAAGGATTCATTCATAATGACGATAATGTTCGGATTGTCGGTGCCCGCTTTCTCTTTGTAGTAGGGATAATTCTCATTAATGCTGTCTTTAGCATTGTAGTCAGAGGGCAGCATGGCCGCCCCGCTCCCCTGATCAATGATTCTTTCGATATTGCTGTCCGAATAATTATCCGGCTTCTCGATTTTAAGCAGCTCCGCATTCACCAGAAAATGATACAGGTAGGCATTCTGATTTTCTGCCCATGAATAGAAATATTGAGTCGGTCCGGAAAAGACGAACAGCAGGTAAATACCGACGCAGGCCGCCAGGGTTCCCAGACGCACTGTCAGTTTTCTTCTTTTTCCGACCTTAATCGTTGAAAGTTCAAAACATAACAGAATGACTGTCACCAGAATCATGACACCCAGATAGAAATCACCGTTCAGGGTAAAGCTGTAACCTCCGACAACCTCAAGAGCAGTTCCCACACCGAGAATATCGGAGAACAGAAGCCGTTCACCCCTGGTGGCGATAACCACATAGCTGATAATGGCAAAAACTGACCATATCCCGGTTGCTGCCAGTGCCGCCCATCTGATTCTGCCAATGATGGCATAAAACAGCAGGTACAGGCTCAGTGCGATCAGAAAAGCATAACCGTTTCGTATCAGGTTATAACCCTTCTGATCTGCATAAGTAATAAGTCCGCCCTGAAAAACATCGAAGGCCATACTGATAAAGGTGGCGATCAGACAAAGAAATGCAATATCCAGTAAGTATCTGACCCAGCCTTCTGCTTCAACTTTGAAGGCAATGGAAAATGTCGACAGTAACAGGCACAGAAACCAGATTCTGTTGTAGTCCGCGCTGATTTCAAAATTGTACGCAGTGACAGACCAGAGGACCATTATTACACATGCGGCAGCTATCGCACAGAAACAGTGCAGTGGACTGGTTCTGATTCTGAAAGACGGCTCCGCCGTTTTAATTCTCATATAATCATATTCCGCCTGTCCAGCTATCTGATTTCACTGCCCGGAGCCAGTTCCTGATCTGCTGTAAGCAGAGAGACTGTTTTTCCGTTTTCTGCTGCCAGCAGCATCCCTGCAGATTCCACGCCTCTCAGGTTTACCGGCTTGAGATTCTTGCAGACAATGACGCTTTTCCCGACCATTTGTTCCGGTGTATAGCTCCCGGCCACGCCTGACACAATCTGTCTGACTTCGCTTCCGATATCCACCTGGGAAACCAGAAGGCGGTCAGCATCCGGATGCTTTTCACAGGAAACAATCTTCCCGACTACCATCTCTGGTTTCATAAAATCGTCGATGGTAATTTCTGCCGGATGAGCTGGTGCTTTTTTCTTTTTATCCGCTTTTTTCTTCGCTTCTTTTACCGGTTTCTCAGCAGCCTGTTCCGCTTCCTGTTTCTTTTCAATATCGATACGCGGGAACAGCGGAGCGTGACGTTCTATGGTTTTACCGTCTGTATAGCCGCCGAAATGATCGAGGCTGTCCCATGTCTGTTCCGCTTCTGTAAGCTTCAGTTCTTTTGCGATTTCTTCTGCAGTAGCAGGCATAAAGCTCGAAATCAGCACGGTCACATAACGAAGCGTTTCGGTAAGATTATAGAGAACTGCAGCCAGACGTTTCTGCTGTTCCGGATCCTTGCCCAGAACCCAGGGCTGTGTTTCATCGATGTACTTATTCGCTCTGGAAATCAGATTCCAGATTGTTTCCAGCGCTCTGGAGAAATCCAGCTGATTCATCAGCTCTTCCACTCTGGCCGGAGTCGCTTCGGCCATTTCGATCAGTTCGCTGTCGAATTCACCGGCTTCGCGGTCTGCCGGCAATGTACCGCCGAAGTACTTGACCGTCATTGCGGTTGTCCTTGAAAGCAGGTTGCCCAGGTCATTAGCCAGGTCCGCATTGATCTTGGCAATCAGCAGATCTTCCGAATAATTCCCATCGGCTCCCGCCTTCATGTCGGAAAGCACATGATAGCGCAGCGCATCGACCCCGTATTTATCTGCCAGCTCGACCGGATCGACGACGTTGCCGAAGGATTTACCCATCTTGCCGCCCTTGATCAGAATCCAGCCGTGGCCGTAGACCTTCTTCGGCAGCGGCAGATCCAGCGCCATCAGAATAATCGGCCAGTAAATGGTATGGAAACGGATGATGTCCTTCCCGACGAGATGTACATCGGCCGGCCAGTAGCGGTCCATCAGATTTTCCTTGTCATTACAGTACCCGAGTGCGGAAATGTAATTCGGAAGAGCATCGATCCAGACATAAACGACATGCTTGGGATCGAAGGTTACCGGAACGCCCCAGTCAAAGCTGCTTCTGGAGACGCACAGGTCCTGGAGACCCGGTTTCAGGAAGTTGTTCAGCATTTCGTTTTTGCGCGATTCTGGCTGGATAAAATCCGGATGGTCTTCGATGTACTGAATCAGACGATCCGCATACTTGCTCATCTTGAAGAAATAGGCTTCTTCGGAAGCTGTCTGCACCGGCCGTCCGCAGTCAGGGCAGCAGCCGTCTACCAGCTGTGAATCTGTCCAGAAGGATTCGCAGGGTGTACAGTAATGACCTTCGTATTTACCCTTGTAGATATCTCCCTGGTCGTACAGTTTTTTGAAAATTGCCTGAATGGTTTTGACGTGTTCTTTATCGGTAGTACGGATAAACTGATCGTAGTCGATGTTCATCAGCTTCCACAGATCTTTGATTTTTGCGATCTGTCCGTCTACATATTCCTGCGGTGTGATCCCGGCAGCCGCAGCCACCTTCTGGATCTTCTGTCCGTGTTCATCCGTACCGGTCAGCATGTAAGCATCATAACCGGTGAGCGTTTTGAATCGCTTCATGGTATCCGCAGCTACCGTAGTGTAGGTATGGCCGATATGAAGATCCCCGCTCGGATAATAAATGGGGGTGGTTATATAAAAAGTTCCTTTGCTCATTTTTCCTCTCAATCTCTGACCCGCGCAGGCGGATCATTCGTTTTTTTCTGTATCCGTATGAAATGACATTCTCTAAACAAAACAGCATGATTCTGCCTTATCGCTTCAAGGCATTATAGATATCACGTTTGGAAACATTCCTGTCTCTGGCAGCTGCTTTCATTGCATCTTTTTCACTCATACCCTGAGCCTGATAATGGGCTACATGATCCGCTTCCGTAAGCTCGCAGAGGCTGCTTCCGGCATCCTCCGTGCCTCCGGATACGATCACGACAAACTCGCCTTTAGGTGCTTTCTCTGTAAAACGATCGAGCATTTCCTGCGGCGTTCCGGTGAGTGTTTCTTCAAATTTCTTGGTTATTTCCCGGGAAATTGAAATTTCGCGTTCCGGTACAGTTTCTGCCAGGGCCTGCAGCAGCTTCATAAGCCGGTGCGGCGATTCATATAGAATCACCGTTTCCTTTGATTCCGCAATCCGTTTGATGCCGGCCTTGAAATCCTTCGTGGATTTTCCGAGAAAACCCAGGAACAGGAAACTTCCTGCATCCAGCCCGGAAAGCATCAGCCCGGTAAGTCCGGCATTGGGGCCGGGAATTACCTCGACCTCTATACCTGCCTGGCGGCATTTCCGGACGATAATATTGCCGGGATCGGAGATTACAGGCAGCCCCGCATCGGAGACCAGTGCAATATTCTCGCCATCCTGCAGCAATCCGATCAGCCGTTCTGACTCTTTCTGCTCATTGTATTTATGATAGGCTTCGAGTCTGTTTTTGATTTCGAAATGGTTGAGCAGCTTGATTGTCTGCCGGGTATCTTCGCAGGCGATTCTGTCCGCTTCCTCCAGTGTCTTGACGGCACGGAAGCTCATGTCCCCGAGGTTGCCGATGGGTGTGCCCACCAGTGTCAGTTTTCCGCTCATGACCTGTCTCCCTGGTCCGGAGAAATTTTCTTATCTTTATCTCCAGATGAGGCGGCGGGCATTCGCGCTGTTTCTCCGCCGCTGCCGCCGACCGGGTGCCTGACTTCATTACCGGTTTGTTTCCTGAGATCAGACCCGTTATTCCCGTCTTCTGCTTTTCCTGCATACATTCGTTCTGCAGCAGCCAGCCCGTTGGCCGATGCCTGCATCAGACCTCTGGTAATTCCGGCACCATCGCCCAGTGTATAAAGACCGGACAGACTCGTTTCAAAGTTACGGTCCACTGTCACCTTATTGGAATAGAATTTAACCTCTACCCCGTAGAGCAGTGTTTCATCCGATGCGATACCAGGCGCAATTTTGTCCATAGCCTGAATCATTTCATTCAGGTCCACCATAATCCGATACGGAAGCACCAGTCCCAGATCACCGGGAACAGCATCTCTTAAAGTCGGGACGATATTATTGCGGTACAGTCGCTTGTCTGTCGTCCTGCGTCCCCGGATAAAATCTCCGTAACGCTGAACCAGGATTTTTTTGCCGGTAAGCATGTTGCCCAGCTGGGCAATCTGGCGGCCGTAGGCAATCGGAGAATTAAAGGGCTCGGTAAATCCCTTCGACACCAGCAGTGCAAAGTTGGTATTGTCAGTTTTCTTCTCCTGCGCTTTATAGGAATGTCCGTTCACAACGGCCAGTCCGTTCTCGTAGTATTCGACGGAAACCTCTCCGCCCGGATTCTGGCAAAAGGTCCTGACCTTGTCGTCGAAGGTCCGGGTGTAATAAATGAACTTGCCTTCATACAGGTTGTCGTTAATCTCCTGCATGATTTCATTCCGGGTTTCCACACGTATGCCAATGTCGACCTTGCCGATGGTGGTATCGATCTGATGGCGGCTGCATAATTCAGCCAGCCATTCTGACCCTTCGCGGCCCACTGCAAGAACAACCTTATCCGCCCGGATTCTGGCTTTATCCGTTATGATGCCCCCGGCCCTGCCGTTTTCGACAATCAGATCCCTCACCGGTGTGTTAAAGACCATCTGTATATTCGGAAGTGCCCGGATACGTTCTTCAAATCGGGCATAGATATCTCGTCCGACTTCTGTTCCCATATGGCGTACCGGACAGTCGATCAGCTTCAAATTGCTTTGTATGGCCTTTGTCCTGATTTTGCGGATTTCTTCTGTCTGGACGGCGCCGTGTATATGCGGATCCGCGCCGGCATCCAGATACATCCGGTCCGCCTTGTGGATCAGTCTGATGGTTTCATCAAGCCCGATATGCTCGTCCAGCTGTCCGCCCACATCCGGACTGAGCGAAAGCTTCCCGTCCGAGAAAGCGCCGGCACCTGCAAAGCCGGTCGTAATCCGGCAGGGCTTGCACCCGGCACAGATACCGGTTTTTCGTTTGGGACAATTCCTGTTCTCGATGGAACTGCCCTTTTCAATGAGCAGGATCTGCTTTTCCGGATGCTTCTCCGCCAGTTCAAGAACAGTAAAAATTCCAGCCGGACCGGCTCCGGTCACAATTACATCATAGCTGTCACGCAGCTTATATTCTTTATTCAAAAGGCGCCTCCTGCGAATCATTCATATATTCGGGAGCCGGATCAGTAAATTTGGTAATTTCCCCGATCCACCTGAGTTTGATCATTCCTGTCGGCCCGTTACGCTGTTTAGCGATATCGAGTTCCGCTTCGTATAAATTTTCCGCTTCTTCTTTGTTGTAATAGGAATCCCTGTACAGAAACATGACGACATCCGCATCCTGTTCGATCGAACCGGATTCACGAAGGTCCGACAGCATCGGCCGGTGATTGGGTCTGGATTCCGGTCCGCGGGCCAGCTGCGACAGACAGATAACGGGACATTCCATTTCCCTGGCCAGTCCCTTCAAACCTCTTGAAATTTCCGAGATTTCATTCTGTCTGTTTTCAGAGCCCTTGCTTCCTGTCATGAGCTGCATATAGTCGATGACGATCAGATCCAGGCTGCCTTCTGCTTTCTTGCGTCTGCACTTGGAGCGCATTTCAGAAAGGCTGATTCCGGCTGTGTCGTCGATGCTGATGTTGGTTTCATACAGCATATCAGCAGCACCCATAATACTGTCCCAGTCATCGGAGTTATTGAGCTCTCCGTTCCTGACCTTGTTGCTGTCTACCCATGCTTCCGAAAGCAGCATACGCTGAACCAGCTGTTCCTTGGACATTTCCAGTGAAAAAATCAGAACCGTAGCCTTTCCGCGCAGCGCAGCATTGGTAGCCACGTTCAAAGCAAAAGCCGTTTTCCCCATTGACGGACGGGCCGCTATAATAATCAGGTCCGATTTCTGCAGTCCCGAGGTCTTTTCATCCAGTTCCTTAAAACCGGTGGTCAGGCCGATAAGCTTTCCTTTGTTCCTGCCGATCTCTTCAAACTTTTCGATGGTCGCCATCAGGATGGGGCCAATGGGTTCAAAGTCATTTTTCTGACCACCGCGGGCCAGATTGAATATCTTCTGTTCCGCGTTCTCAATCAGATCGTGGGCATCCTCATACTCGCCGGTGCTCTCCGCGATGATATTCTGCGCTGAATAGATCAGCTGTCTGGCGAGCGACTTGTCCTTTATGATCTGGCAGTAGGCCTTGACGTTTCGTGCCATCGGCGCTGCCAGTTCCAGATCGGTAAAGTAGTCACTGCCGCCGGATTCTTCAAATCTGCCGTGATTCTTAAGGGCTTCGGCCAGAGTCGTCTGTTCAATAGACTGCCCGGTTTCATGCAGAGACAGCATGCTCTCGTAAATGTCTTTGTTTCTTGTAATATAAAAATCGTCGGGCGCGACCAGTTCAATTGCTGTATCCAGCAGACTCTGGTCAAGCAGCAGCGATCCCAGCAGTGACATTTCCGCGTCACTGCTAAACGGTATTTTATTTTCACCTGCCATAATAAACTTCCTGACTGTCCGGGACAGCTGTGCTTAAAGATAAAGACGACTGCGTTTAAAAAAGCGCCTCCTCGGAGACGCTTTCGTTTATTCCGCCTGTATTTCCACTGTCAGTTCCCCTTCAACACCGGGGAATGTTTTGATTCTGACTTCGGCACGTCCGACATGTCTGAACGGTGCATCCAGCAGAATCTTGCGTTTATCAATGGTGATATCCTTCTGATCCTTAAGCGCTTCCGCAATATCTTTGCTGGTGACAGAACCAAACAGCTTTCCGTCTTCCCCAGCTTTTTCTTTTAAAGTAATCGTGGTCTGATTAAGAAGCTCTGCCAGAATTTCTGCAGAACGTTTGTTTTCTGCGGCTTCCTTGACCTTGTCAATTTTAATCTGTTCTGCACGTTTGATATTGGCAGCTGTTCCTTCTACCGCCTTGTTTTCCCTGATCAGGAAATTGCGTCCGTATCCGGGTTTGACATTCACGATATCCCCGGCAATGCCGAGTCCCTTCACATCTTCTGTAAGCACTACTTTCATGACTGTCTTTCCTCCATGTATTGATTGATCGTCTCGAGCAGCATGATATTTGCCTCATCAAGACTCTTTGTTTCAAGCTGAGCACCCGCCATAGCCAGGTGTCCGCCGCCGCCGAGTTTTTCAAGGATAAGCTGTACGTTAATATCCCCTGTTGAACGGCCGGAAATCGTAATGACTCCACTGCAGCTCAGTATAATAAAACTGGCTGAAATTCCCTTGATATTCAGCAGCTCGTCAGCAGCCTGCGCTGCTATAATTTTAGCATATTCCGACTCGTCTTCAAACAGCGAAACCGCAATGCAGTCGTGATAGATATGCGCATTCTGGACCGCCTTGGCCTTGAGGCCGTAGGTGGTCAGGTCTTCCTGAAGCATGGAACGGGCCTTGACCGTGTCGCCGCCCTTGCGCTTCAGATAGGAAGCCGCTTCAAAGGTCCGGACACCCGTCTTCACGGTAAACATCTTGGTGTCCATAAACATACCGGCCATCAATGCATTGGCAGCCGGAATTGAAATAACATCTCTGCCGTTGAAATACTGGAGCAGCTCCGTAACCAGCTCGCAGGTCGAAGATGCATAAACCTCACAGTAGCTGAGGATTGCTTCTACAGCTGTACCCGATCTGCGGTGGTGGTCAATCACGACCGTTTTTGAAACCTGCTCCAGCAGCTCAGGTGCCTCCACGTAATTCCCGTTCTGGGTGTCCACAACAATCATCAGCGTGTTGGGACGGATAAAGCTTTCGATTTCCCGGGGCTTCATAAAAATGTCATTGTATCCGCCGATATCCGAGAGGTATTCGCACAACGCGCGAATGCTGATATTGATGTCGGAAAGAACGATCTTGACGTTTTTCCCGTTTTCACGGCAGGCGTCCGCAAGTCCGATCGCCGAGCCGATGCAGTCCATGTCCGGGGTCTTGTGCCCCATAATGACTACATTGTCTGATTCATGAATCAGTTCCTGCAGACCAAACGCCTTAACCCTGGCCTTGACCTTGGTTCTCTTTTCCGTGGCTTCCGTGGTTCCGCCGTAGAATTTGAGCGATTCATCTTTTTTAACAACAGCCTGGTCTCCGCCGCGGGCCAGTGCAATTTCAAGTGCTGAATGGGAAATTCCGTCCGCTTCCTGAATCGTGAGCGGCTTGTCACTCACGCCGATGCCGATACTGAGCGTAATCGGTGTATGTGTCTCATTGGGGATCTCCCTGATTTCATCAAGGATGTGAAACCTTCCCCGTTCCATGATCTGCAGTTTTTCACGTTCAAAAATAACCAGATAGCGGTCTGTTTCATAATTGAGGATAAAGGCATCCTTGCGGTTGGCCCAGTCTGTCAGTTTTAAATCGATCTGCGACAGAATTGAGCTTTTTTCATGACTGGGCATGGTATCAATAATATCGTCGTAGCTGTCGATCATAATATAGCAGAATACTGATTCGTATTTGCTGTAGATTTCCTTCTGGCGTTTAAGCAGAGTAACATCGTAGAAATTAATGATATGGAGATTTCCGCGCGAATCCTTCAGATCCTGCACGCTGACATTGTAGTCGATATTCCTGTTTGAATATTCAAAATCCGGGTCGTTCAGACATTCGTCGAGATTCAGATTGAGTTCTTCCCCGACTTTTTTTCCGATGATATCCGGCTTGCTGTCAGAGTCCGGATAAAACGAATCCGCAAAGGCGTCGTTATACCAGACGATCCGTCCGGATTCATCTGTAATGACAAAAGCAAGCGGCAGCTGATTCATCTGGTTTCTGTTGAGCTCGTTAAACCGCTTGTAAATCCGGTCAATCCCGGTCATGACCTCACTCTGAGTCTGACGGCTCTGATAGAGCCGCACCAGAATCAGAACCAGCAGACCGGCCATCAGAATCAGGCCGATCGTATGGTAATACCACATGACGAATCCGCACAGAATCGCCAGCAGTATAAACAGTATCGTAAAATTCGTATTATTATTCATGAATGATCAAGCCGCCTATTCCTTGCGGAGAAAGAAACGTCTGAGCCCCATATAAACATCCATCAGCCCGACAAACATGATAACCGTCATCAGGACCGGCATCATAAAAGACAGGATCACACAGAGCACTCTGATCCATTTCCCTCTTCCGCTCATTTTGATTCTGGTGAGCCAGAAAATAAACGAGTAGCCCATAAGCAGAAAAAGAACCGACATTACAGCTATTACCGTATACGTGTAGATTTCCGGCACCTGCGGAAATCCATAAGTGATAATCGCTGTTCCTGCCATCAGAATTACACTGAACAGTTTAAAGCTGTTTGGCAGGCACCATTCATACATGGGTGTGAGTGGAATACAGGCAATCCGCAGCTTTCGGAGTGTATAATCGCAAAGCATGCTTGTAAACCAGCTCATGAAAAACGGGATGATCAGGAAACATGCCGGCAGCATCATCTTGAAGCTGGTCATGAGCTGATCGACCTGCGAACTCAGATTTGTTATCTGATCCTGTGATAAAAGTCCGCTTTCCTTATAAATCTGCATGACTCCGCTGGAAGCTTCATTGAGAGTATTGATATAATCATCCATGAAACTGATTCCGGAGATAAGCTGAAACAGCAGTATAATCAGAATGAATACCCCGAGATATACCAGGTATCCGGCTCCCAGCCTGACAAAACCGCTTTTCTTCTTGTCGTAGCACCATCCCAGAATCAGACCCGGGACTGCTGTCATCAGCCCGATGGTGATGACATTGACTGCATCCATAAACAGCAGCATAAGCAGGATTGCTGCTCCGGAGGAGACAGCTGCTGCCGCCAGGCCGTGTCTCTGATAAAGAATCACACACGGAACCGGCAGGAAAAAAATCAATACCGACATGAAGGGTATATAGTAGGATAACAATGCTGTGATAACCGTAATAGCTGCGAAGAGAGCCCCTTCAGTTATTGCTCTTGTTTTCATATAAGCCTTTCTTAAGCGCGGAGAATTCCGCTTTAATCTCATAATTATATCATAATTGAAGCTTTATTGATCCAGCAGGACGAAACCGGAACAATCCCGGCTTACGCCGGTAACAACCGGCTGCCACAGTCAAAATGCTGGCTCTTATAAAACGAGGAGGAGAACATGCAGGATAAAATCATATACGCCTCTGCTGCAGAGAGTATTATTGTACGATTCGCAGACACAACCCGTGCCTGCCGGAGAGCCGCCCGTATTCATCAGACACAGGGAACTGCCACTGACAGTCTCTGCAGGGTTCTGACCGGTGCGGTGCTCGGCGCCGCTCTGATGAAAAGCGATGACGAGCTGTTTACCCTTTCCATCAACAGCGAAGGCGCCGTTTCCTACATCACCGCAACCGCCTCTCCGGACGGCAGCGTCAAATCTCTGATTGATTTCGATGCGCCAGAACTCGGTACGACTGTCTCCGGTTCGATCGGCGACGGGACCCTGAGCATTGTCAGGGAAATCGGCATTGGAGAACCCTATCGCGGAAGCATTCCTCTGGTGACCGGAGAAATCGCGGAAGACCTGACCGCTTATTTCGCTATCTCGGAGCAGACACCTACCTCCTGCGCACTCGGCGAAGACATTGACGAGAATTTTATTAAACGCGCCGGCGGGTTCCTGATTCAGCTTATGCCGGATACACCGGACACGGTGATCGACGCACTGGAGAAAGATCTGGCCGGGAGCGAATCAGTCTGTCAGCTGCTTGAGGAGCATGAGGATCCCCGGGATCTTCTGAAAGCGCTGCTTCCCGGCTTCGAAATCAGCACCTATCTGGAAAAAGATGTTCGGTTTGACTGCTCCTGCTCCCGCGAAAAAGCCGAACAGGCTCTCATCAGCACCGGCAGGGAAAATCTGGAGGAAATGATCTCCGAAGAAAAAAGCTTTCCGGTAGTCTGCCCTTACTGCAAAACTTCCTATACCTTTGAAAAAGAAGATCTGAAAAATCTGCTTCAGGAAGCAGATAATAAGAAAAAGCCGAAAGCATGAAAACAGAACACGCAACCTGTGGATAAAAACCGGACCAGCGGGGATTCTGTGGATAAAGGAATACTCCGGCAATGATTGTTCCTTGATGAAAGATCTTATATGAATATGGAGAAGAAAATGGAGCGTTATTATATAGTTTTTTCCGGCAGAGTCCAGGGCGTAGGGTTCCGATGGTTCTGTCAGACAGAAGCAGCCAATCTGGGGCTGACCGGCTGGGTCCGTAATCTGGACAATGGCGATGTAGACTGCGAAGTCCAGGGCTCTCCTGTGCGCCTGAAACTGTTCCTGCAGAGAATCAAAGACGGAAACCGATGGGTCCGGGTAGACCGCTGCCGGGTAAAGGTTATTCCCACTCAGAATGATACAAAATTCATTCCCAGAAATTAACGATAGAATTAACGATCAGAAGATTAACGATCAATATCCACTAATCGGATCTGTTTACAAAGGACCGGCTGTATCGGACAGAAAACGAAGAATTCTAAATCATATGTTTATAGTTTCTATAGAAACAGACTGCGAGTCTGTGAACGTAAAAAAAGCTGCCGATGGCAGCTTTTTTGTTGCGTCATTTCCGCTATTCATTTTATCGCAATGTTGAACAATGCTGATCTGTCCGTCCGCGGCCTGTTTATTTGCTGTTGCATCCCGAACAGCTGCTGGAGCAGCCTGTACAAGTACCGGCCTTCGGACAGCCTTCAGGCTTACAGCCGCCGCACGTCAGTTTGCGATGCAGACGGTTCAGATCATAACTGCCGGTGAAACACAGTTCACCGTCCTTAAAGAAATAAGGAAGCGCGCAGGACTCAAGCAGTCCGGCAATGCGCGGCCTCTGATATTCCTCTTCATCCGCCAGCGGATCATACCGGATCACGATATCACCCCCCGCCTCCAGTTCCTCCAGCAGGCCGTCTATGAGAATGTCCTCGTCACTCCGCTCGCCGCGGCTAAATGCTTCATATATTTCTATCTTCATAATATCTACCCAATCTATCAATCCGTCTGCCGGCCGGCTTCACCTGACAGGAAGCGGGAATTCTGTGTATAAAAAAAGCCGAACCTGTTAAAGGTCCGGCCTGACGGCTTACGCCGCTGTTAGATCTGGTTTGAAGTATACGGAAGAAGCGCTACGTTTCTTGCACGCTTGACTGCTTCAGTTACTTTACGCTGATGTTTAGCGCAAGTACCGGTAGCACGTCTCGGAAGAATTTTACCGCGTTCTGAAATGTACTTTTTCAGTGTAGCCGTATCCTTGTAATCTACATTTTCGATTTTGTTTTCACAAAATTCGCAGACCTTTCTTCTACGTCTGTATGGCTTTGCCATTGTATCTCCTTTTACTAGAAAGCTTTAAAACGGGACATCGTCGTCTTCTGCAAGAAGGCTGAAGTCGTCGTCGATATCCAGAGGAATGTCGTTTGTCTGTGCTGCTGCGGGCTGACTGCTTCTCTGATAACCGCCGCTCTGACCCTGGGAGTCGCCGCGTCCGCCGATAAAATCGAAGGATTCGAGAACAACTTCCGTGACATAGCGTTTGGAACCATCCTGCGCCGTATAATTGCGCGTCTGAAGACGTCCCCTCAGTGCAATCTCTCTGCCCTTACGCAGATACTGATTGATCACTTCGGCCTGTCTTCCCCATGCGACTACATTAAAGAAGTCCGCATCCGGCTGACCTTCCGACTTGAACTGCCTGTTAACTGCAACAGAAAAACTAGTGACTGATTTTCCGCTATTGGTGGTTCTGAGTTCGGGATCCTTTGTCAAACGTCCGACTAAAATTACTACATTCATGAAAACCGTTTCCTCTACTTTTCTTTATTTATAACTAAGCTGCGGATAAATTCGTCGTTGATCTTGTACAGATGGTCAAGATTCGGAAGTACAGCAGTTGTAGCCTTGAAATTAATCAGGACATAATAACCTTCTGTGTACTTCTTGTCGATTTCGTAGGCCAGTTTTCTTTTGCCCCATTCTTCGACAGTTTCGACTTCTCCGTCAGCATTAATTATAGCCGTGATTTTTGCAAGAACGTCATCGATCTGTTCTTTTGTAAGCTCAGGCTGGAGAACAACTAATGTTTCGTAGGATTTCATCTATTTTCACCTCCTTATGGACTCTGGCGCATCGCTGCGCAAGGATAACGAATTAAATTATAGCACGAATTGAAAAAACAGGAAAGACTTTTCTGCTTTCCTGTTTCATTTCTGTAATTTTTCTATTCTACACTGCTTCAGTCTGCCCTGTTTTCAAAATGATTCAGATTTCACTATTCATTCTTTTTCAGATTCAGCCGGTTCGAATTCCTTTATCATTTTTTTCAGTTTGACCCTGGGCAGCATCAGGATATGACCGCAGCCGCAGCATTTGATTTTAACATCTGCCCCGTTACGGACAATCTGCCAGCGGCTGGAACCACATGGATGCTTTTTTTTAAGAATGACAACCATGCCTTCCTTCAGATCCTGTTCATTCATTTTCTGCCACACTTTTCGTTTCCCCGAAAAACCGGGCCATTGTATCGGGATCCAGTACTTCCACCTTGGAGAACGGTGTACGAATGTTCTTTTCTGCCATCCGGTCTTTCAGATACGTCCACAGCACCGACTGAATCTGTGCCTTATTGGCTGCGGATTCCTCTGAAATCACCCGCACCGTCACCGAGTTGGCATCCATTCCGGTAACGCCAATCACCTGGGGTTCGGAAGAAAACAGTTCAGGCTGTGTCACAAACAAATCATGACAGGCTGTCTTGAGAATTTCAAGCACCTTGTCTATATTTTCATTGTAGCCGATGCCGATATCAATCCCGGCCACAATATCGCCTTTTGAATAGTTGATACACTGCTTGATCTGCCCGTTATAGATCATGAACAAACCGCCGTCCAGCTGGCGAATCGATGTCGTACGGACCGAGATTCGTTCAACCGTTCCGTAATGCCCGTCTATCGTCACATAATCCCCGACATTAAACTGATCTTCAACGATAATGATAAATCCACTCATTACATCTTCGACAATACCCTGGGCCGCAAAACCAATGGCGATGGTCCCGACCCCGGCTACTGCGAGAATGGCGCCGATATCGATAAAATACGACAGGATCGTCAGCAGTCCGATAATCAGAAATCCCCATCGCAAAAAGCTTTTCAGACTGTTGTATAAAGTCAGACGACGCATTGAATCTCCACTTGAAAGCGGATTTTTATCACTGAAGAAACGCCTGAGGATATGAACTGAAATTCTGTAAAGAATGAAAAAAAGAAGAATTGTAAGCAGAACCGATATCAGCTTTTCTGTAATGACCGATAAATCAAACTTCGACATAAAAGAGCGGAGCATTTCACCAAAACTGTCAAAAACCATATGTTCCTCCAAATCTGACTATCATCTCGTTATACCAGCTCTGGCTCAGATACAGATTGACATCTGTCCAGCCAAACAGCGATGAACACCACAACAGCAGTGTATATATAATCAGCGCAATCAGTATGCCATACAAAAATCCGCCTATAGAACCAATACTGCGGTTTACCGTCCCCAGAACCGGCACCTTATTGATGACATTGGTCATATGCATCACTCTGCCGATCAGAAATGAAATGATGATCATGATGATGATAAAAGAAATCCCTGTCAGGACATAATGTACGCCGGTGTTAACAGCAGCGGCTGTGGTATCCGAACTGATGAGTGAATAAGACTTCTGCGTTATATCCGAAGCCGTGGTATCTGCCAGATTCTGTACCCATGACGATACTGCCGGCCAGGACTGAATCCATGAAGCGAAGGACCCGCTGAAGGCTCTTGCCAGATAGTAGGAAAGAAAAAATCTGACGATATTTAATATCTCCCATACAGCTCCCTTTCTCCACCCGGACATCGCGTAAGATAATGCGATGATCAACGGGAGTAAATTAACGAAGAATAAAACCATTGTATTCATATTTGTTTCCTGTCTGCTTATAAAAAAGCCTGCAGAGTTCTGCAGGCTGATCTGTTATTTTTGATGTCTACGTGTTTTCTTGGGGACAGCCCACTGCGGCGACTGTTTTTCTTCAGTTGAACCGTTGTTTCCGGTTTTCCCACTGCTGAAACGGTTCCCGCTGCTGTCATTGTTAAAACGGCTGCTGCTGTTATTGCTGCCGAAACGGCTGCTGCTCTGATCACTGCTGCTGCCAAAACGGCTGCTGCTCTTGTCACTGCTGTGACTGGAAAAATGGCTGCCGGCAAAACTGCTGCCCGTTTCGTCTTTGCTTTCAGCTTCCGTTTCTGCTGTATCATTCTTACGGTTCTTCAGTGACTGCTCCAGCATATCATCCGTAATCGTGCTGATCGCTTCCGTATAAATGATCTGATCGGTATCGTCTTCGTCCTTAAAAGGATTGTTACTCTTGCTGTCCTCATAATGATTGGCAGCTGTCGCTTCAAGTACTGTATCTCTGCGGCGTACCGGTGAAACTCTGGGCTTCTGCTCGCTGGATGCAGGAACAAGTCTCTGTCTTGCAATTTTCTGCTGCTGATGTTTAATCTGTTTCTGACGTTCTTCTTCATGCAGCTGCTGTGAGGCTCCGATCATCACACCGGCGACCTGTGCCAGGAAAACAAAAACCAGACACAAAACCATGAACAGTCCCAGCGGCATCATGAAGCCAAATGCATAATACAGATAACCATAAGGCAGATACCAGAAAAGTGTCGGCGCGATGGCGAACGAGAACTGGTTCCAGGCTCCTGTAAAATCATAGCTCGGGAAAAGATAAATGATAATACAGCTTATTAACGTAAAGATAATGGCGGGTGCCATGTTAAGCACAATGTAAGTCAGTCTTACTTTTCTGTTTCTGGTTCCTGATTTCTGGAATACAATCCAGTTAAATACTACCCAGAAAAAAGTGACCACAAGAAATTCGATAATTCCAAATCCCCTGCTGTAATTTCCATTTGCTCCAATCAGACCCTGAATGCCCTTGAAGATGAGCACCAGTACCAGATAACAGAGATTGCATAAAAATGCTGTATCCAGAATTTTCAGTCTTTTCGTGAGTCGAGTCG